>JADZBD010000002.1:0-300000 GCA_020852255.1 Bacteroidia bacterium
ATTCGATGATTATTGTGATCACTGACGACTTCACTTTCTATGCGCCCAATGCCTTTACACCCAATGGTGACGGCTTTAACGAGGCCTGGGTACCCGAGGGAATCGGAATAGACAGGGACAAGTTCCAGATGTGGATCTTTGACCGCTGGGGCAATCTGATCTGGCAGACCAACGTGTGGGGAAAGCCCTGGGACGGAACGGCCAACGGAGGTTCCGAGATTGTGCAGGAAGACGTATATGTGTGGAAGGTTCAACTCCACGATGTATTCGGCCGCAAGCACCAGTTTGTGGGGCATGTGAGCGTGATCAAGTAAATAGTGAATATCTTGTTGAAAACTCAAGGGGGCCAAAGCCCCCCTTTTTTTTTGCATCTCCGCTCATTCACCGAATAAAAATCCCACTTCATACTAAAGAAGAAGGGATTTGTCTAAAAAAGCAGGTAGTTCACCCTAAAGTATCGATTCTATGACACTTTAAGTGAACTTTAGGTGTCATAGTAGTATCCTATAAGCCCCATCATGACTCATAAGAGACCGTTCCTGACTGTTCTGATTGCATTTCTTGTTTTTGGACTTAGCCTTGCACAGAATACGACATCTAACAACACAAGCACACCGGATGAATTTCCCCCGCTGGGCACATGCAGTTTTACACCTGCACCCAATCAACATTATACACCTTCGCCGCAAAACGGAAATGGATCGCTGGGACAGATTTTTAATATGTCGAAATGCGGGTTGAATTACACGCAGGCAACGCAGCGATTGGGGAAAAGAGGATCACTGGCCGGTGTGAATCAACCGGCACCGTACACCATCACAGGAATTCCTGTGTGCAGAACCATTGAGCGGGCATATATTTGGGCCTCTATGTCAGGAACAGCGATGGCGTTCAACGTAACCATCGTTAATCCACTGGGGCAATCATTCACTTTTCCCGCTGTGAATGTGGGTACAGGTCCCGACAAATGCTGGGGATACGGAGGTACCTCATCCTATCGCGTTGATGTAACCACTGCCATCAGCGGAAATGGAGTTTACATGATCAGCGGCTTCCCAACAAATCCTCCCACCGCCCAGAAAGATACAGACGGCGCAACACTCTTCATCATCTTCTCTGATCCTACTGCAAACTATCAGGGGCATATGGTTATCCACGACGGCTGTTTAGTCGGTATTGGAGGAAATACGGCACAAACACTGACAGGAATAAATGCCTGTGCCAATTCGATCTATGCAAGAGCATTTTGCATGACGGGAGACTGGCAGCTGAACGGAATCACAGGAGTATGGAACGGCAGCGCAATTAACATCCCGTGGAACTGGTGGAACTACAATGAAGTGGCCACTACAGTAACTGCTGCGCAGGCCACCGCCGCATATTCTCACGCTGGTCTGAATGATTGTTATAACTGGGTAGTGATGGGATTATATTACCGAACAAACACATGCACTACCTGTCCGCTCCCCAATAGTCTGACATTAACTACGACTACGATTCCTGCTACCTGTGCGAACTGTAACGGTCAGGCAACTGTTACGGCCACCGGAGGCAGTGCACCCTACACCTATCTCTGGACCCCCACCAATCAGACAACACAAACCGCAACAGGACTCTGCGCAGGGACCTACACCGTACAGGTTACAGATGCCACCGGATGTCTGAGTGCAACCACTACTGTCACGATCACTACAACCGGCGGAGGACTCACACTTACTCCAACCATCACAAACGCACTTTGCAACGGACAATGCAACGGGAGCATCTCCATGTCGGTTACCGGCGGCAATGCACCTTACACTTATTTGTGGACCCCCGGTAATCAGACCGGACAAACAGCCACCGGACTATGTGCAGGAACCTACACTGTGCTGGTTACGGACGCAAGCGGTTGCACAACAACAGGAACTTATACAATCACGCAACCTACGGTGGTCACACTTTCGCAATCACAAACCAATCCTGTTTGCAACGGACAATGCACCGGAACGGCCACGGTGACGGCATCAGGAGGTACACCGGGTTATTCCTACACATGGTCACCTTCCGGTGGTAACGCGGCCACTGCAACAGGACTCTGTGCCGGAAATTACACCGTAACAGTAACGGACGCCAACGGATGTACACGAACGGCTACGTATACCATCACTCAGCCTCCGGCGCTTTCTGCGTCTACCTCAACAACAATCAGCACCTGCGGATTGCCCAATGGTTCTGCCACAGTAGTTGCGAGCGGCGGTACACCCGGGTACACCTACCTTTGGTCACCTTCCGGCGCAACCACAGCCACTGCCACGGGCTTGCTTGCCGGCTCTTATACCGTAACTATTACCGATGCGAACGGATGTACTGTTACTGCAGTGGCGGTGGTTACCGCAGCCGGTTCACCTACGATTATCATCACCGGATCTACCAATGTAAGCTGTTTCGGCGGCAGCAATGGCTCGGCCAGTACAAGCACCAGCGGCGGAACAGCTCCCTACACTTATTCCTGGTCGCCAAGCGGTGGAAACTCCGCTAACGCCACCGGACTCTCTGCCAATACCTACACAGTAACAGTAACGGATGCCAACGGATGCTCATCCACGGCTACCGTTACTATCACGCAGCCACCTCAACTGACAGTTTCGGCAACTATGACTCCTGTTCTTTGTAACGGCGGCAACACAGGAACTGCAACGGCAACGGCCAGCGGCGGAACGCCGGGATACAGCTACGCATGGTCGCCTTCGGGAGGCAATGCGGCCACAGCTACCGGTTTGAATTCAAACACCTATACTGTTACAGTTACTGACGCTAACGGATGTACAGCAACAGCCAGCATTACTATTACACAACCTACGGCTGTTACGGCTACACAAACTCAGGTGAATGTACTTTGTAACGGACAATGCACAGGCAGTGGAACTGTGACCGCGTCCGGTGGTACACCCGGCTATACCTATGCATGGGCACCCTCCGGTGGTAATGCGGCAACAGCTACAGGATTATGCGCTGGCACCTATACTTGCACCATCACCGATGCCAATGCCTGTACATTCAATGTTCTCTTCACGATTACGCAACCTACCGCCATGTCGGCCACCACTTCCTTTGTTCAGGCTACCTGCGGACAATCCAATGGCTCTGCCACTGTAACCGTTACAGGAGGAACACCCGCATACACTTATACATGGGCACCTTCAGGAGGCAATGCAGCTACGGCCACAGGTCTGTTTGCTAATACCTATACCGTCACCATTACCGATGCCAATGGATGTACTATGACAGCAACGGTGACAGTTCCCAACGCAGCCAGTCCAAATGTTTCAGTATCTACTTCCACCAATGTAAGTTGTTTTGGAGGCAATAATGGCTCAGCCACAGTGGTTGCAACCGGAGGTACTGCACCGTATACTTATGCATGGTCACCATCAGGAGGAAACGCAGCCACCGCCACAGGATTAAACGCCAACACTTATACCTGTGTAGTTACAGATGCGAATGGTTGTACCACAAGCACGGTAGTGACGATCACGGAACCTCCCCTTTTAACCATCACTGCAGCCAACACCGGTAACGTGTTGTGTAACGGAGGAAATACCGGCAGTGCCGCAAGTACACCCTCCGGCGGAACGGCTCCCTATACTTACACATGGACACCTTCGGGTGGTAATTCCCAGAATGCAACGGGTCTGACAGCCGGTACGTACACGGTAACAGTTACCGATGCCAACGGATGTACAGCAACCGCAACAATTGTGATCACAGAACCGCCCCTGCTGTCCGTTACATCTGCTGGTTTTGCTGCACTTTGTAATGGAGCGTGTAACGGACAGGTAGTATGTATTCCTGCAGGTGGAACGCAGCCATTTGCCATTCTGTGGACACCGGGCAACGCGACCACGGCGTCCGTCAATGGCCTTTGTGCAGGAACCTACACCGTTCTGATTACCGATGCCAACGGCTGCACAGTTACAGATACCGCTATTGTTAGTCAGCCTGCTCCCATTACAGCCACCACACTTGCAGACACATCGCATTGCAACCAGCCCGACGGCTCTGTGTGTGTGACACCTTCCGGCGGAACCGCACCCTATACTTACAATTGGAATACGGTTCCGGCACAAACCGGCTCCTGTGCCACTGGACTTACTCCCGGACAATACTGCGTAACAATTACCGATGCCAACGGATGTACACTAACTGTTTGTGACAACGTTCCTCTGGCACTCGGAGTGATCGGAAGTATTACCGCTTCTTCCAATGCCACATGTTTCGGAACCTGCGATGGTTCAGCTACAACAAATGCAAGCGGAGGTATCGGTCCATATACTTATCTGTGGTCACCTACAAACCAAACGACACCCACGGCAACGGGCCTCTGTGCAGGAATCCACATTTGCACAGTAACAGACGCATCTGGCTGTACGGATACGGCCGTGGTCACCATCACAGAACCTTCCCAGCTGCTTGTAAGCACCACCACTCCATCACCGATCTGTATCGGACAATGTGTTACACTAACAGCAACAATTACAGGCGGAACTCCTGCCTATACAACCACCTGGACACCTGCCGGACCCAACGTTTGTCCGACGGTAACTACAACTTATACGGTGAACGTAACCGATGCGAATGGCTGTACTACCACTGCACAAACGGTAACGGTAACCGTTAATCCTCCGCTCACAGTAAGCGCCCTGGTTAATCCTACTGCCATCTGTATCGGAGCTACTGCCACGCTGACCGCGACCGGAAACGGTGGCAGCGGATCCGGTTATCAGTATGTTTGGAATCCAGGCAACCTGCAGGGCTCAAGCGTGAACGTTTCACCGGCCAGTACCACCACGTATACAGTAACACTTACAGATAACTGCGGAACACCTTCTGCAACGGCTACTGTTACCCTGACCGTAAATCCCCTGCCGGTGCTGGCAGTTATTCCCCCGGATTCATCCTGTGCACCATTCTGTACAACTTTTACCGACCTTACGCCCAATGCCGCTTCCTGGAATTGGAGTTTCAGCGGAGGCACGCCCTCCTCGGCCACTACTTCACCAACGCCGCAGGTTTGCTGGACGTTTCCAGGCACTTACAGTGTAACGCTGACTGTAACAGATAATAACGGCTGCAGCAATTCAGGACAAGTGAGTACCGTTGTGGTTCATCCCAACCCTACCGCAGCATTCACTGCCAGCCCCGATAGTGTTTCGGTTCTGAATCCACAGGTCTGCTTCACCAATCAGTCCATCCTTGCTTCTACTTACTGGTGGGATTTTGGAGATCCGCAGGATCAGAACAATAATTCCACCTTAACAGATCCGTGTCACCTCTACGGCGACACCGGCATCTATTGTATCCAGCTCACAGCTACTTCCCAATATGGTTGTGCAGACTCCACCACGCATTGTATCTATGTGATGCCTGACTTTACGCTTTACGTACCCAACGCATTCACTCCGGATGAAAACGGCATCAACGAATTATTCATGCCACTGGGAGAAGGAATTGATCCCGACAAATTCGAGATGTGGATCTTCGACCGATGGGGAAATAATATCTGGTATACACAAATTTGGGGTAAAGGCTGGGACGGAAGAGCCAATGGCGGCAACGAAATCGCGCAGGAAGACGTTTACGTGTGGAAGATTGTGGTGTACGATTATCTGGGAAAGAAGCATGCCTACGTAGGACATGTTAGTCTGATCAGGTAAACTTAAATTGCAGAAAAAGAGAGCCTCCGGAAAGGGGGCTTTTTTTATCCAACAGGTTCTGCCTTCTGGCGATTGAAATTATCCTTAAGCTGGTCAACAAAGGGGGTGCCGATCTGCTTACTCTCCGCCCATGTGATAAGATCCATATCTTCCAGAATATACCTTGCTTTGAAGTCCTGCTCCCTTAGCTTCATCACCTCGACTTTGAATTTTTCGAACTCAGCAGCATCCGGTTTGTCCGGAGACTTTTTAAGAATCATATCGCCGAAAAATTTAAGGAAATACCGGAACAGCTTATTTTCATCTTCCTTTTTGGCACTTACTCTCAGGGCAGATTTAACCAGACTCTCGGCGAGATCAAAATTACCCAACTCATAATGAATCAGGATATTCAGGATAACAGCAGACAAATCAATATCCTGCCGGATCTCTGCACTGAATTCAGGCGCATTCACAATTTTATTGATCCACGAAAGAGATTCTTTATAGTTTGCGGTGATAAAATTAGCCGAACCCAGAGTGAAGATCAGGGATTTCTTGATTGGTGTACCCAGTAATTTAAAATGAGGCGATTCACTGATCTCCTGCGCCATCCGGATGGCATCATCAAACAGGCAGGATGTACTCAGCGCCGCTACAACCGCAATCTGAATGGTCAGCAATCGCTCCTGAACAGCCCTCGTATTCAGTTTGGTGGGAAGAATCTCCTCGAACGCCTTGGCTTTGTCCCATGTTTTGACCACTTCCGTAAAGTTCTTGAAGAATACACAGGTGAGTGCATAATTGTAGAGATGCGTCAGGTACTGTGAAGCCATTTCATTCAGCTCCGGCTGTTGCTCATAGAGCTCAATAAACTTTTTCTGAAAGCTGTACGCAACTTCCCAGTTCCGCAACATTGCGTTGAGAAGGAAACACATTTTATGGTAATCCAACTCGGTATGCTTGTCTCTGAAAGCCGGTGGTGTTGAGGTAATGATCTGAAGCAGTTCCTCCAGCCTGCGGTGGTGTTCCTGATTGGCCTGGTACTCTCCTGTACTCAGGTGGTAGGTTACCTCCATCTCATACGTCTGGAACCGTAGCTGATCTCTGTACTTGTCCAGCAATTCATCATAGATTGCGGGTCCGCTCCTGATCATTTCCTGCCATTTACCGACTTCTTCTTTCCTGCGATAAAGAAGTGACTCCATTGCCAATATCTCAAACAGGTGAGGATATAACTCATTTTCTGTTGCCAGTGATTTAGCCTCTGCCAGAATTCTTGTGGCAGGTCCCATCAGATTCTTGTCAGCCAGTATCCGTATCTGATGCAGCTTCTTTGCCAGTCTGTTTTTAACACTATCCTCCTCATGGTAGTACTCCAGCGAAGTCATCACCACCCGGAAGAGATCCCGCTTAGCATATTTGATGGTTTTCTCCAGATCACTGTCGCCAAGGTTTTTCAGGAGTTCCCGCTCATTATAAATATCCAGCTGATCCATCGCTTCGAACAGACGCACATGCTGACTATCTTCCTTACGCCGGGAGGCGTACATTTTGAAGAAACGCTTTTCATGACGATCCAAAGCCTTGATCAGCTGAAACAATTCGTCTGAAGGTTGCTTCATAGTATCTAAAGGTAACCAATTCCTGTGATGGGTCAAAAAAGCACTGATCCTGAACCTTGTTGCGTGATGGATGTAGAATCCTGAATTTAAGGCACTTGCAGTTTTCTTTGTTTGTCGCAATCCTCGTATCTTTACGCACCCTAATCACTTTCCATGATTCGACCGATCTTTCTTCTTCTGGCGCTGAGCATTGCGGCATCTCCGCTTAAGGCACAGGATTTTACGAGCTATTTCAACAGCAACTACTCCGGTATTTTCGGAGTTCATCTCAATCCGGCGTCCATTGCCGACTCACGGCACAGGTTCGATATGACACTGGTTGGCGCGAGCATCGGCTTTCAGAATAACTATATTGGCCTGAAGCGGGATGCACTGGACAACGGGGATCATGGTAAATTTTATTTTGGGGAAGGCAGTTACCCTGCTTTCAGTGAAGATGAATTTCAGGATAAATACCTGTTCGAACGGCAGGATAATCTTCGCAAATCTGTTTTCTTCTACAGCAATATCTATCTTCCCTCCTTCCAGATATCTTTCAAGGATCGCAGCGCTTTTGGTTTCAGCTGGAGAGAGCGTAATTACCTGAACATTGACGGTGTAGAACCCAACCTCGCCCACCAGATTTATCTTGCGCTTGAAGATTCCGTGCAATGGAACGAGGCTTATCACAACGAAAAATTCAGTGCCCAGTTTATGAGCTGGGCAGAATATAATTTCACTTATGCCAGAGTGCTCAAGGATGAAGATGCCAGTTTCATCAAGGCCGGAGCATCCCTCAAACTTTTACAGGGCTTGGGGGCGCTTTATATGTTTGTGAATGACCTCCATTACGAAGTAAATCACGAAGACACGATCACGCTGATCAACTCCCACATCCAGTACGGCCACTCCACTAATCTTGAATTCGACGCCAATAAACTCAAGTACAAATACATTTCCAATATCAACTTTGGCCTGGATCTCGGAGTGATTTACGAATACCGCCCCGAGCGTTCTAAATTCCGCTACGAAATGGACGGCGAAAAAGATCTGGATATGCGCTACGCCAATAAATACAAATTCAAGGCGGGTTTCTCGATCATGGACATCGGAGGAATGCGGTTCAACAAAGGTTCCAAGAGCAGGAATTTTACAGCCAACGTGACCGACTGGTATATTGACACGCTTGATTTTCACGGGCAGATTATTGAGGGCGTGGATACTACTACCATGAATTTTTCCCTGTTCACGTTCGACGACACTTTGTTCAACCGGTTCCCTCAGGAACCGGAGGATAAATCCTTTTTTATGAATACACCCACTGTAATCAATACAATGATTGATTACAACATCTGGAAGGATTTCTATGCATGTTTGAATATCTACTGGGCGCTTCAGATGAAAAAGAATCCCCATAAAGTACATGAGATTTCTACATTTTCTCTTACACCGCGCTGGGACTGGAAGTGGCTTGGAGTTTACCTGCCGCTCTCTTACAATGCGTACAGGAATTTTAATACCGGAATTGATCTCAGGCTCGGTCCGCTGTTCATCGGCACCAACAGCCTTGCCGGGCTGTTCGGAAAGCGTGACGTTTACGGAGCTGACTTCCACTTCCTGCTGCGCGTACCCATCCTGTACAGGAAACCCAAGGACAAGGATCTTGACAAAGTTTCCGACAAGAAGGATAAATGTAAAGACGTTCCGGGGGTTTGGGAATTTGCCGGATGCCCCGACCGCGACGGCGACCATATTGAAGATGTGGTGGATGTATGTCCGGACGATCCGGGTCTTAAGGAATTCAACGGCTGTCCGGACCGCGATGGGGATAAGATAATTGACAAGGAAGATGCCTGTCCGGATGACAAAGGACTCGCGGAATACAGAGGTTGTCCGGACCGTGATGGAGACCGTATCATTGACAAGGAGGATGATTGTCCGGATGAACCCGGCGTAGTAATGTTCCGCGGATGTCCGGATACGGATGGTGATTCTATAATGGACAAGCATGATAAATGTCCCACCAAAGCCGGACCACTGGAAAACCAGGGATGTCCGATTGACCGCCTCTTCCTGGTGGATCAGAATGGACGCGAGCTGGGTGTTTCAACCAAGAATGGAGAAGGAAATTTCCTGTTCCCTCAATTGCCCCCGGACGAAATTGCGATGTTCAAACTGGAAACGTATAATGAGCCACCGGAAATTTTGGAAGTCCGCGCGGGCACAGGAACCATAGTACGTGTTGCGAAGAAAGGAAAAGACGGCTACTTCCGATTTGAGGTGTTGAAACCTGACCCCACCAAACTCAACAAGCTCAATGAAAAAGACAAGGTAGTGGTGTTGACCAAGGAAGAAGAGGAGGTACTTAAAAAAGCGTTCGACAACCTTGAATTTGAATCCGGAAAAGATATCATCAAGCCGGAATCGTACGCCTCTCTTAACGAGCTGGCAGGTCTGATGAAAAAGAAAGGTACCTGGAAGCTGAAGGTAAGCGGACACACGGACAACGTGGGAGCACCGGCGAAGAACCTGGAACTTTCCAAGAAACGGGCCAATGCCGTGAAAAAGTATCTTGCAGCACAGGGTATTCAGGAGGAAAGGTTCATTGTGAAGTGGTACGGACAAACCCAACCTGTGGCCAGCAATAAGACTCCTGAAGGACGGCAGAAGAACCGTCGTGTAGAAATGTTAATCATCGAGTGATCCGTGAAAAAAACTGTACTGGTAGCAATCATCACCTTCGCATTCCTCCTTACGGGGTGCGAAGGTTCTTCCACTCAGCCGTCCGGAGATTCAGCTGCGGATACTCTTACACCGCAAAACGCTGACAAGGGCGATGATTTTGGGCTTCGTTTCAATGAGATCCTTCATGCCCTGAAGAGTAAAAACAAAGCGGAACTGAGCAAATACATATCGCCGGAATTCGGTTTGATGGTGATACGCGCCGATGGTGCACTCCCGGCCATCCTCATCGCAAAGAACGATCAGAAGGCCTATGATGCTTCGATGGAAGATCTCTTTACCTCGGTACCTGATCGTGTAACACTTCGGGAAGAGCCTCTTCCAAAGGTTGACTGCGAACTACCCGACTTTTACAGCAAAACCGGCCATTTCAGAAGGGACACGAACCTGCTTGCAGGCAGCGACATCTGGAAATTCGGAGGGCTGAGTGCTGAAGATCAGCATTTCACTGAGAAGGCTATTCAATCTACCACGCGTACGGTGCTGCTCGCACCCGGTGTAACGTTCTTCTTTGGTCTGTCAGGAGAAAACTGGTACCTGGTTCTCGTGGATATGCGCAAGCCCTGCAAGGCTTAGCCAATCTTCTTCATTTCTTTCAAGAAAGACTCCAGCATATCATCTGTAAAATCGAGATGGGTTACTAACCGGACGGCATTCTTCCCGAACGCCACAGCAAGAATTCCTGCTCCATTCATTTTCCGGATCATATCATTTGCGGTACAGCTCTTATGTAAAGTAAAAATGACAATATTCGTTTCAACCGGAAGGACGCTCTCAACCAGCGGATGTTCTTTCATAATCGTTCCGATCTCATTCGCTCTGCGATGATCCTCCTTCAAGCGGGCCACATGATTTTCCAGCGCCCAGGCACCCGCGGCCGCAATATACCCGGCTTGCCGCATCCCTCCGCCGAACACTTTTCGTACTCTCCGGGCCTTATTGATAAATGCTTTGGAACCCACCAGCAGGGAGCCTGCGGGGGCTCCGAGTCCCTTGGACAGGCAGACCGATATAGAGTCAAACTTTTCCCCGATCATCTCGGTGGAATCACCTGTTTCAACAATTGCGTTGAATATTCTCGCGCCATCCAGATGCAGCTTTAAATGATTCTTTCTGCAGGTTTCAGCTATTTCGTGCATTGTTCTGAATGGGTAAATACTTCCTCCGCCTTTATTGCATGTATTTTCTACTGATACCAGACTGGTACGGGCGAGCCAGTCGAACACAGGATTGATACTTTCCTCCACCTGGGCTGCCGTGATTCTGCCCCGGTCGCCGTGTATCAGTTTTGCCTGAGCACCTGAATTCAGAGCCAATCCCCCGCTCTCATAATTGTAGATGTGAGAAGAGATATCGCAGATTACCTCGTCTCCAGGCTGTGTGTGTACCTTCATGGCAATCTGGTTGGTCATTGTGCCACTGGGACAGAACAAGGCTGCTTCATGCGAAAACATACGCGCCACTTTTTCCTCCAAGGCATTCACAGTGGGATCTTCCCCGAAAACATCATCCCCTACTTTCGCCGACATCATCGCTTCCAGCATCCCCTTCACAGGTCGGGTCACTGTATCACTTCTTAAATCTATCATTCGCTCTGTTTTTGGCATATCATTAATCCGTCCCGCACGGCAAGTAAAACCTGCTCTACCCTTGGATCCCCGCTCACTTTTTCCGCATACTCCTTCAGTGCTTTTGTTTCCAGATCGGACGCTTTCAGCGGTTCAACCACTTTCCCGCTCCACAGCACATTATCAGCGATGATCCAGCCACCGGTATTCAGCATGGGAAATACACTATCGTAATAACGGGAATAATTCTCCTTATCCGCATCAATAAAAACTAAATCGAACTTTTTCTCTCCAAGGGTAGGAATGATCTCCAGGGCAGGGCCGAAATGAACGCGGATCTGTTCAGCCCGGGCGCACTGACCTAAATAACGATCCAATATGGGCTTCAGTTCATCGTTGATATCTATCGTGTGCAGTATGCCGTTTGACTTCAGACCCTCTGAAAGGCATAGAGCGGAGTAGCCAGTATAGGTTCCTATTTCAAGAATACGTTCAGGTTGAATCATCCGGGAGATCATGGAGAGTAGTCTTCCCTGCATATGACCGGAAAGCATCCGGGGCTTCATCATCCGGGCATGCGTTTCGCGGTTGAGCGCTGCAAGTAGAGCTGTTTCAGGACGGGTATGCGCGGCAGCGTAGGCTTCAATTTCCTGAGGGAGAAATTCCATAAACAGGCGGGGTTGAGAGGCATAAAAGTACGCCATCCTCCTAAAAATCACAATATTGGAGGGTGGTTTTCAACCCGGCCCTGTTTAAAACTGCTGTTCACAACCTGTTCACAACCAAGGTAATTGCCTGAATTTAGCCACGAGGCATGAAAGCGACTTTGCGGTTGGCCTTAGTGGCAAGTTTTGTTCTCAATTTGGGAATGGGCTTCCTGTCCGCCCAAAAGAAGGATGATAAGCTCTCGAAAGAGCAGCTGGAATTGCTATCGAAGGCCGAGTATTTCTTCGAGGAGAAGAACTACCTCAGGGCCTTGCCGTTATTCAACAAGCTGAGGGCCGAAAAACCTGCTTATGCCTATTTTCACTACCGTGCAGGGATATGTTACCTGTATAAGAGCGATGAGAAGGAAGGCGCCATTCCGGCACTTCTAACTGCCGACAGCCTGGATAACTCACTGGAAGACATCAAATATTATCTCGGCCGGGCCTACCATTTGAATTACAAATTTGACGATGCCATTTCCCTTCTTAATGATTTCCTGAAAAAGAACCCAAAGAGCAAGCTTGCGCCAACGGCTTCGCGCTACGTTGAACATAGCAATAACGGAAAGATACTGGTGAACGAGGACCTGGAGGTAGAGGTTGAAATCAGCAACATTGGTTCCATCATCAATACAGGCGCCGGAGAGTACGTTCCCGTGATCTCCGCAGATCAATCCGTGATGATTTTTACCTACCGCGGCGAAAAAAGCACCGGAGGTCTTCAGGATTTGAAATTCCGTCCGGATCCGGAAGGTGAATACTACGAGGATGTATTCATCAGTCAGGTTGTAAAAGAAAAATGGACCACACCGGCTCCGATCGGTCCCAGCATCAACACAACTATGCACGATGCCGCCATTGCATTATCGCCGGACGGTCAAAAACTTTTCATTTTCAAGAGCACAGCAAAAGACAGGGGTGACATTTTCATGAGTTCGCTCAATGGTTCCGTATGGGGTGCGCCGGTGAGGCTGGGAAGCACCATCAACACGAAATATTGGGAAGGAAGCGTTTCCATTTCTGCCGACGGAAACCTGCTTTACTTTGCCAGCGAGCGGCCGGGTGGATTCGGCGGACGGGATCTGTATCGTTCGAAAAAAATGGCAGATGGCAACTGGGGGCCGGCTGAAAACCTCGGTCCGGGCATTAATACTCCGTACAATGATGATGCGCCGTTTATTCACCCGGACGGGATCACACTTTTTTTCAGCTCCCAGGGGCATAATAGTATCGGCGGATACGATGTAATGTATTCTGTGCTGAAGGATAACAGCTGGACTACTCCCACCAACCTGGGTTACCCGATCAATACTACCGAGGACGACATCTACTATGTTCTCTCCGCCGATGGCGAAACGGGATATTATGCTTCGAACCGCAAGGGAGGCTTCGGGCAACAGGATATCTATACCATTCAACCCGGTTTCCTGGGTGAGAAGCCGGTGCTCGCCCTTGTTTTTGGTGTGGTTTCCAGCATAGATAATAAGCCTGTGAATGCCACTATTTCTGTCAGCAATAACCAAACAGGCGAAAATGTGGGCACCTATGAATCCAACTCCTCCACGGGAAAATATCTCGTGGCGCTCACACCGGGCAGCGAGTATAAGGTTGCCTTTGAATTTGAAGGTATGCAGCCGCATATAGAGTATGTAGATGTAAAGAAACTGGACACTTATATTCAGGTGGAACACGACATTAAAATGAAACCCGTTGGTGATCTCTCGGTTCAGGATTCCACCAATACCCTCCAGAAGAAAATGGAGAACCAGATTGATAAATATTATCTGGAGGCAAAATCTGAATTCTGCTATGAAAAGGTATTCAACCGCCTGCTTGAAAAATACGGCACCCTGGTTTCACCGGATGTTGGCTATCACGTGGAAATGGGAACATTTGAAAACTCGAGCGATTTTCGCTCGGAGAAGATCCGCGACCTGGGAACAATCAAGAGTGAAAAGGATCCCTTTAACAATACAACATTTTTCTTCGGACCCGTTTCCACCCTTATTGATGCAAACGCTCTTGTTAAGGAGATAAGAAAACGTGACACCACCTACAAGGCCCTCCAGATCACGGTGCGGCACAAGGCAGACCGAAGGGTACTCTACGATTTCTTCAACGACGAATACAAGAAAGGGGGGTGTGCGCCACCTATTCCCATCCCTGTGATCGCACAAGGACTTATACAGGGCCTGGATGATAAAAATTATCAGAACCTGGTAAAGGACAACGGTGACAAGCAGATTGAGGGGCTGCATTTTAAGGTGGAGATTGCATCCGTTACAGATACGAACGATTTTAAACTGCAGCATTGGGAAAAGTACGGTAAGATCGAGAAAAAGTTATTTCCCGATGGTAAGTACCGTTATTCATTTGGCCCTTTCAAAACGCTGCAGGATGCTGAAGAATTCAAAAAAGTTCTTATCAGCAAAGAACCCGATTCGGAAAAATCCATCATCACCGTATTCGTATTCGGAGAACGGAAAACGCTGGATGAATGGCAGGATCTACCCTGTAAGTCGGATTTTATTGACTTCGCCTGGTTCGTAGGAAAGGACCTCAACGATGTAACCGTTTATAAGAAGCTGATAGAAACCGGAGGGAATTTCTGCACCGACGGGCTTGTGTTCAAAGTTCAGATCGGTGCATACCGTTTCCCTCAGAATTTCAAATACCCAACGGTAGAGGAATTCGGTCCGGCTGAGATCATCGCTTATCCGGACGGAATAACACGCTTCACCATGAAGCAGTTCACCAACCTGAAAGATGCTGAAAAATTCAGGCAGATCGTGATAAAGCGGGGTATCACCGACGCATGGATCACTGCCGTATATAAAGGTGAACGCGTGCTTCTGACCGATCTTATCAAGGTCAACTTCTACGGAAAAGCCGTCAACTGATCAACGAACCGGTATCCCGATGGGTATTCCTGTGCAACCTGTTGGAAAGTTCATATTCATCCAAATGCTTATCGTTGGGGCGATATCCGTAATATGACAGAGCACACTGCTCTCTCCCTTTGGAATCTTCCATCCATACCATATCAGCGGCACACGCGTGTCATAACTCCAGGGTGAACCGTGCGTTGTTCCGGTGGTTTCATATTCTATCCAGCCGGGACTGAGATTATACAGCACATTCCCACTCCGGCGAGGATGATATCCTGCCTGCATTGTTGCATACGGACGCTGCACGAATGAAGTAGAACGGAGCTGATGACCTGTGACGCTTTCCGTAACCCCCTTAAACCGTAGAATCCATTCTGCAAATTGTTCCTCTACCTGCACGAGCGACAGTCCTTTTGCCAGAATCTTCTTCTCATCAAGAAAAATCTGGAAATTTGAATGATTCCGCATCAATGTGTCTCCGTACTTTTTAAAACTCCACTTTTTCAGCGAATCCGTGGCGCCCTTCTCATCGTAATATCCTCCAGGCATTTTCCTGGTCATAACGTACGACGGCACCTCGGCTGCTGCATGATCAGCGGTGAGAAATACCAGCACTTGTCCCTTCCCCAGCCATGTATCCAGAAAACTCAGAAGATCGGCCAGATCTTTGTCAAGCCGGAGGTAGGTATCTTCCAACTCTACCGACTGTGGGCCGAACTGATGCCCAATATAATCCGGGGAAGAAAAACTGATGGCGACAATATCGGTCACTTTCCCCTTCCCCAGTTGTTCATTACGAATCAGTTCAATGGCAAAATCCTTCAGAAGAGTGTTTCCAAAAGGAGTGGCTTTGATCAGGCCCTTGCCTGATTTTTGTGATATCTCCTTTAGCTTGTGTGGGAAAACAGGTGCCGTTTCTCCTGCGTATAATCCTTCATGCGGATTATTATCCGGAGCGCTTTCCGTGTACTTAGCGATCGGAAGCAGCGTGTTCCAGTCAGATGATAAATAAAGTCCGACTTTATCCTTCTTGTTCTCCTCCTGCACCCACTTCGGAAGCTCCTTCATGTAATGAGAACTGCTGATCCAGTGACCGCTTTTAGATTCAAGCCAGAAGGCTCCGTTCGCGCTGTGACCTGCCGGAAGGATGGCAGCCCTGTCCTTCAGTGAAACGCCATACACCCGTGCGCCGAAATTGGTAAACAGCTTCCACTCATCACAAAAAGTTGTAGAGAGCATATTCACAGGACTCATCATACCCTCCCGCTCCACTGTGCCTGTTCCGGTGGTTTGCGGATCTTCCGAGCAGTACATCATTTTACTCTTCTCAGCGGAATACCATGAATTCGAAATGATTCCGTGTACGGAAGGAGTAGTCCCTGTATAAATAGACGCATGCCCAGGTCCGGTGTAGGTAGGCATGTAGTTAAACTGTGTATTCCTGCAAATGAAACCTTCCCCAATGAGGCGCTTGAACCCTCCGGAACCGTATTTTTCCCAGTACTTGTATAAATAATCATACCGCATCTGATCCACCACTATACCAACAATCAGCTTCGGTCTGTTCGGTCCGGAGGAGGAAGGCGCAGGAGGTTGTGCCGAATGTGACAAGACTGAAGAAAGCAAAATAATCAGGAGGAACGTTCTCATGGATTAGTTGTTCTTGTAAGTTGATACAGTAAAAGAAAACAGGCAAGGGTGCTGATCAGGATATTTGCCCCTGCCATCAGCCAATGACCACCCCTTGCCAATTCAACATTCTCCAGGGAGAAAGAAGAAAATGTGCTGAAGCCGCCACAGATTCCCGCCAGCACAAATGCTTTCAGTGAATCACTCGCGGGTGGTGCGGCATAGCGGATGGTTAACCCCATAATCAGGCAACTCAGCACATTTGAGAGCAGCGTGCCTGCTGGAAAAGTAGTCAGGAAAAACTGCTTAGAGGCCAATGTAATACCATATCTTAAAAGACTACCAATACCGCCCCCGGCAAAAACCAGTAACCAATTCATGTTTTAAAGATTTTGAGTTCAAGTTTTTTTGTCAGACGATAACACAACACTCCCATCAGGATGCCAATTAAAGCGCCTCCCAGGATATCGGCCGGATAATGAACACCGTTGTATATCCGGGAATAGGAAACCAGTGCGGCCCACAACAGGATCAATACCCATGCAAACGCAGACTTGAACCTCAGAAGCAACAGCAGAAAGGCGGCCATTCCGAAGGTATTGGATGCGTGTGATGAAACGAATCCGAACTTTCCGCCGCATTCTCCATTAAGATGAATCACTTCCTTCAATTCGTAATTATGACAAGGACGGTACCGCTGAACGAGCTTATTTTTAAAGAGATTGGCGCTTTGATCAGTACACACTACGAGTCCTGCGGCAAGCAACAGAATGAGTCCCGTTCTTCTTCTGAATTGTATATAGACGATAATAAAGAGAACAACATAAAAAGGCATCCACACCCATTTATTGCTGGCCCAGAACATGACCACATCCCAGAACGAATTGTGCGCTCCATTGAGTGCAAGAAAGATTGAGCGGTCTAAATTTTCCAGCGCTTCTATCATTTATTCATGATTTTCCAGACCTGATCTTTTAACTCAGTCAGTCCTTTCCCGCTGTGTGAGGAGAAAAACACCACCGGTACGCCTTTGTCCTTAAATCGCTTTTTCAGATCCTTGGTCACCATGTCCATGAGTTCTTCATCCAGCAGGTCGGATTTTGAAATGCCGAGTATCCTGTCCTTGTCCAGCAATTCCGGATTGAATTCCCTGAGCTCATTGCGCAGGATCTTATATTCTTTATAAATGTCTGCTGAATCCGCCGGAACCAGAAAAAGAAGTATTGAATTACGCTCAATATGGCGGAGGAAGCGAAGTCCCAAGCCTTTTCCCTCATGAGCGCCTTCAATGATTCCCGGGATATCAGCCATAATAAATGATTTATAATCGCGGTATTTCACAATGCCCAGGTTCGGAACCAGTGTAGTGAAGGGATAATTCGCGATCTCAGGCTTGGCAGCAGAGACCTTTGAAAGCAGCGTGGATTTTCCGGCATTGGGAAATCCTACGAGTCCCACATCGGCCAGTACTTTAAGCTCGAGTATCTTCCATATTTCCTGACCGGACTCTCCGGGTTGAGAATAATGCGGGGCCTGGCGGGTGGAGGTCTTAAAGAATGCATTTCCCTTACCGCCTCTGCCGCCCGGTAGTAATATGCGCTCTTCTCCGTCCTCGGTAATTTCGAATTCCACCTCTCCGGATTCGAAATCACGGGCAACAGTACCCAGGGGAACTTCCAGTATCTCATCTTTCCCGTAGGCCCCTGTCATCAGCTGAGCTCCTCCCTTCTCTCCATCCTCCGCCATCACGTGCTTTCTGTATTTCAGATGCAGCAGGGTCCAAAGCTGCCTGTTCCCACGAACAATTACATGTCCTCCTCTTCCACCATCGCCCCCGTCGGGGCCTCCTTTGGCGGTTTTTTTACTTCGGTGAAAGTGCAGCGATCCGGCTCCGCCGTTTCCGGAACGACAGCAGATCTTCACATAATCAACGAAGTTAGAATCGGCCATTACCTTTTCTTCCGGCGGACAGTTTTACCAGTCCGGACTGCCTTCCTCCTGACAGCCTTTTTCTTTGCCGCCTTGCGCTTTGCTGCAGGTGCGGCCTTACGCACTTTCCTGACCGGTTTGATTTTTTTTGCTTTCTTTCCCGATTTCTTTCCCGCAACCTTCTTCTTTACAGAGCGCACTTTCGGTTTTTGTGGTGATGATTTCCTCGGCGATTTGTTCTTCGGTGGTTGCCTGAAAGCCTGCCGGATAGCATCTTTCACTTCCCTTTCCGCTATCACATGTTCAACCGCATTAACCAGTGCTTCAAAAATATCTTCTATGCTTCCAATCCCATTTACCGAATGCAATTTTCCCTGAGCTTTGTAGAACTGCTTAAGAGGCAATGTTTTATTGTTATACTCATTCACCCGGTTGCGTACTGTTTCAGGATCCTGATCATCGGCACGGCCAGACGACTTTCCTCTTGAAAGGATGCGTCGTGTCAGCTCCTCTTCATTTACTTCCAATGCCAGTGTCACCGAAACAGGTGTGCCCTTGGTGTGAAGCAAAGCATCCAGCGCTTCCGCCTGCGCCGTTGTTCTGGGAAATCCGTCGAAGATAAAACCGGAAGCATCCGGATGTTTGGCCAGTTCGCTTTCCAGCATTCGGATCGTTACTTCGTCCGGAACCAACTGGCCCTGGTCCATAAAGCTCTTTGCCAAAAGTCCGAGTTCAGTACCGTACCGGATATTCGCCCGGAATATGTCACCGGTGGACAAGTGAATAAGTCTGAATTTCTCTACAAGTTTAACGGCCTGTGTACCCTTTCCCGCTCCGGGCGGACCAAATAATACAATGTTCAGCATCGCTTTTATTTTGCATTTTCGTTTAGAACGTAAATATCCTGAAGGTTTCGTCCCAGCTGATTGTAATCCAGTCCGTAACCTACAATAAATTCATTACCCACTTCCATTCCGGTATAATGAATCTTGTAATCTTCCTTATATGCCTGCGGTTTGAAGAACAGGGTGGCTATAAATGTTTCCTTCGCTCCCTTTTCCTCCACAAGTTTTAGCAAATGACAAATGGTTTTCCCCGAGTCAACGATATCTTCCAGCAATACAACACTCTTCCCGCTCAGGTCACCGTCAAGCCCCAGTACCGTTTTCACCTTCCCGCTGCTTGCCGTGCCCTCATACGATTTAACCCGGATAAACTGGACTGAACAAGGAATGCGGATGCGCTTCATCAGATCCGCAGTAAATAAAAAAGCACCGTTGAGCACGCAAACAAAAACCAGATCCTTTCCGTCGAGATCCTTGTTCATTTTTTCCGCCATTCCGTCAATTACCTCCTGAATGTGCGCTGAGGCAATGTAAGGGCTGAAAAGCTTGTCGTGCAATCGAATAACAGGGCTTCCGTATGAATGAGACATAGGGTTACGAATTTACGCAAAAAGGGGGGATGCGTATCCTTTATAAACACCTATTATTCAAGTAATTAGGATAACTCCATGTTGAGAAGTTGTGGATTCTGCTCCTTGAAAAACCCCTACTTTTGTATCCCAAACAAAAGCGAATGAAAGCAGAGGTAAGTATTATTATGGGATCCACCTCAGATATGCCGGTGATGCAGGAAGCGGCAGTGATCCTGGATCAGTTCAATATTCCTTTTGAGATCAATGCACTATCAGCGCACCGGGTTCCCGAGCAAGTGATGGAATTTGCCAGGAACGCATCCGGGAGAGGAATAAAAGTGATTATTGCAGGTGCAGGAGGCGCCGCCCATTTGCCGGGAGTAGTGGCTGCATTGACGCCTTGTCCTGTCATCGGAGTACCCTGCCGGTCCTCCATTTCCATTGACGGGTGGGATTCGCTTCTTTCCATTGTGCAGATGCCTCCGGGAATTCCAGTGGCTACGGTAGGACTTGACGGGGCTCAGAATGCAGGCATCCTGGCCGTGCAGATGCTGGCCACGGGCAGGGATGACCTGCGTGCGGAGATTAAAAAATTCAAGGAAACACTCAAGGGCAAGATTCTGAAGGCCAATGAAGAATTAAAATCGCACACCTTCAGAAACCGGGTGGGCTGAACCGCAATTGCGGAGCATATGCGCATTAATGCCCTCATTCTTTCACTTCTAATCTCCTGTGCTGTTTATCCGGGCGGAGATCTTCATACAGGAGGCGGCCGGTCTGCTGCCATAGGCGGCGCGGGCGTAGCTCTCAGTGATCTGTGGAGTTCAGAACATAACCAGGGAGCATTGGGTCTGCTCACCAAAGGAGGATTCGGCATTCGCTATACCAATTACTTTCTGCTCAAAGAAACAGCAACCTATGGGTTTTGCGGCGTTCTGCCCGTGAAACAAGGTGTATTCGCGCTGAATATTTCACGCATTGGATACACTTTATACGGCGAACTAACAGGTGGTCTGAGTTATGCAAAGTCGTTCGGCAAAAAATTTTCTGCCGGTATGCGGCTCAACTATCTGCAGATTACTCAAGGTGAAAATTATGGGATAAGGCATCAGGTTACCGGTGAGGTGGGTGTATTAGCTATCTTGAATGAGCATTTTATTTTCGGAGCACACCTGGCCAATCCTACAAGGGCCTCCCTTCACACATGGCAAAACGAAAAAATACCCTCCGTTCTTTCCGTAGGTCTCACCTACAGAATGTCTGATAAAGCACTGGCCACGGCGGAAGTGGAGAAGAACTCCTACCATCCCGCCGATGTGCGGTTCGGTCTGGAATATAAACCGATGAAAGAAATAGCGCTTCGTGCCGGTTTTTCCACCTACCCTTACCATGTTACTTTCGGTACAGGCATTCATCTTTCGTCGTTTTCTGTTGATGCCGGGGGAGCCTGGCATCCGGTGCTGGGTTTTACACCTCATCTTTCCATGCAATATCATTTCCGGTGAGAACCTGCTTGCTGTTTCTCTTTCTTCTTCCTGCAGTACTTTCACCGGCGCAGGATACCATCCCGCAACGGATTGAATTTCTTCTGGAACTACTCAGCGAACAGAATGGGAATGAAGAAGAAGATTATTCCTCACTTATCCAGTTGCTCACAGGTTACCAGACGGAACCCCTGGATCTGAATTATGCCACCGACGAGGAACTGGAAGATCTGCAACTGATCAATTCCCTGCAGATCCAGATGCTTCGTGCCCATATTGCTAAACACGGACGATTATTATCTGTCTATGAGTTGCAATCCATAGACGGGTGGGATGAAATGACCATTCATGCCCTGCTGCCTTTCATTACTACAGGGGAGAATATAAACCGCCCTTCATACACCCCCCGGGCGGTGCTATACGATGGCAAACACGAGTTCATCCTACGGGGAAGCCGGGTACTTGAAAAACAGAAAGGATTCTCGCCGGTCGATTCACTGGATCTTGCCGGCTCCCTGAATTCCCGTTACGCGGGCGATCCGTACAAACTATATGCACGGTACCGTTTTACATTTTCGAACCGGGTGAGTGCGGGTATCACAGGTGAAAAAGACCCGGGCGAAGTTTTCCTTCCCGGTTACGGACCGGATTATGCCTTCTACCGCGACAGTCTGAAGCATTTTTCTCACCGCGGTTTCGATTTTTACTCCGCGCATTTCTTCTTCAGAACTTCCGGCTGGTTGCGGGCACTGGCTGCAGGAGATTTTCAGGCAGGATTTGGACAGGGGCTGGTAGCATGGTCCGGAATGGCGTATGGTAAAAACCCTGACGGCATCAGCGTACGTCGCAACGCCGCCGGCCTGAAGCCCCACACGGGAACTGACGAAAATCTGTTTCTCAGAGGTGCAGGGGTCACACTGGGACACGGTCCCCTGGAGCTGACCACTTTCATTTCCTCCAAAAAGGTTGACGCGAATATTGTTGCGGATACAAGTATGTCGGCAGATAATTTTTCTTTCTCTTCCCTCCAGACAAGTGGTTACCACAGTACATTATCGGAACTATCGGACCGGAAGGTACTTCGCCAGACAGTTTTCGGAGGAAATCTCCGGTATTCAGGAAAGAAGCTTAAAACAGGTATCACAGGGGTCAGTACCTCCTATGATCTCCCTTCCGGCCGGGAACTTGCACTGTATAATCAGTACACTTTTAACGGCTCACAAACCTGGAGTGCCGGGGCAGATTATTCCTGGGTGCACCGCAATATGAATTTCTTCGGAGAGATGGCAACAAACGAGAGCGGCGGGTTTGCCATGGTCCACGGGATGCTTGCCGTTGCCGATCCGCGTTTTTCCTTTTCAGCAGTTTACCGGCATTATTCCCGCGGATATCATTCTGTTTTTTCAAATCCTGTGTCGGAGAGCAGTACAGCGGCCAACGAATCCGGTGTTTATCTGGGGGTGAACATTCGTTTACGAAAAGATCTGAGTCTGAGTGGTTACTACGACCAATTCCGTTTCCCTTGGCTAAAATACCAGGTGAGTGCCCCGTCCGCCGGTTATGAAATCACCGCGCAATTCAGCTGGCAACCCATAAAAAAGACAGAATTATATATTCGTTTCCGCCACAGGGAAACGGAGAAGGACGAATCATCGGGAACGCTGGACGCCCCGGAACGACATCAACAAGAGAATATCCGTATGAATCTTGTTCACATGCTGAGCCGCTCGCTGAGCATTAAAACACGTATTGAATTCATACGGCTGCTGTCCGCATCCCGGGCCTTATCAGAGAACGGATTTGTGATCGCGCAGGATGTTTTATGGAAGCCCATTGGAAGCAGGTGGTCGGTTGCCGCCCGATACGCCCTTTTTGATACGGACAGTTACGACACCCGCGTATATATCTATGAAAATGACCTTCCCGGATCATTCTCCATTCCTGCCTTGTATGGAAACGGAAGCCGCACGTACCTGAATATTTCCTGCGATCTGAGCCGTTACATTGAAATCCTCGGACGTTTTTCCCAGACCTGGTATTCGGACCGGGAGATAATCAGTGAAGGAAGTCTGACCCAAATCAGCGGTAACACGAAATCTGAAGCGCGACTGATGCTCCGGGTGAAATGGTAAGCAGGAGAGTTTATGAACATCACTTCTCATATACGTGAAACCGTAAAAATTGCCGTTCCGATCTGCATCAGCAACTTCGGACATATGGCCGTTTCCGTTGCCGACACTGCTTTCGTAGGAAGGATCGGAAGTACAGAACAGGCAGCTATTTTGCTGGCGAACACTCCGTATATTCTGGCATTGGTATTCGGTATTGGCGTTTCCTACGGAATTACACCGCTGGCAGGAGAGGCGCATGTTAAACAAGATCACGCGCTCAATGCCTCACTGCTCAAAAACGGCATTATTCAGAATCTTCTGCTGGGGTGCTTGTTATTCGGCCTGCTGCTGGCTGCCTCACCACTCCTTCGTTACATGAACCAGCCGCCGGAGGTGGTAGACAAGGCGATTCCATTTCTCAATGTGCTGATGCTTTCACTCATTCCGTTGAGTGTGTTCTCCGCATGTAAGCAGTTTGCGGAAGGCCTCAGCGATACACGTATGGCCATGGTTATTACCGTTGTATCCAACCTTTTGAATATCGCATTGAATTATATTTTCATTTTCGGAAAACTCGGCATGCCCGCAATGGGAATGATGGGCTCAGCATGGGCAACCTTTACCTCGAGGGTGATCATGGCCGCATGGATGTACCTGTATGTTTACTATCACCCCTCGTACAGCATTTACGGGAAAGGGGGTCTATTCTCTCTTTCGCTTTCCTTAAAAATCTTCCGCCTGGGCGCAGGCACCGGCCTTCAGTGGCTTTTTGAGGTGGGCGCATTCAGCCTTGCCGCGGTAATGGTAGGATGGATCGGCGTAAAAGAGATGGCGGCGCACCAGATTGCACTTTCATGGGCGGCCATCTCGTATATGATCGCAAGCGGACTCAGCGCAGCGGCTTCCGTTCGGGTGGCCAACGGAGTAGGACTGAATGACACGCTCTTCAGCCGGCGCGCCGCATTTACTGCCTGGTATCTTGGCGTAGCGCTGATGGGTTGCGCCGCTCTTCTGTTCTTATTGGGCGGAAAAATGCTTGCTGCCATTCTCTCCCCTGACCCGGCCGTTACAGATCTGGCTGCTTCCCTCCTGGTGATCGCTGCTGTTTTCCAACTCTCCGACGGAAGTCAGGTCATTGGACTTGGCGCACTGCGTGCCGTGAAAGATGTTACAGTACCTACCGTAATCACACTGGTAGCATACTGGCTGATCGGTATTCCCTGCAGCTGGTGGATGGGAATTAAGTTGGGATGGGGCATCCACGGTATCTGGTACGGATTATCCATCGGGCTTACCCTGGCGGCCATTCTGCTGTTCTGGCGTTTTCACCATCTGACCGAAGGCGGAAAAGCGCAGCGGAACCAATAGGCAAAACTTATTTCTTCTGTCGTACTTTCAGCACCTGAATTACATCGTCCAGTCTCTTCCCTTTCGCCTGAAGTAAAATCAGGTAATGAAAAAGCAAGTCAGCTGCTTCATTCAAAAACAGCGCATCGTTGTTGTCCTTCGCTTCAATCACCAGCTCCGTTGCTTCCTCTCCTACCTTCTGGGCGATCTTGTTGATCCCCTTCGAGAAAAGGGATGCGGTATAGGAAGTGCTGTCAGTGCCGCTGCGCCGTGAAGCAATAACAGCTTCGAGCTGGAGTAGAAAATCAGGGGAAGTATTTACTTCCCGGAAGCAGGTGTCAGTACCGGTATGACAAACAGGACCCTGCGGTCTTACCTTTATCAGCAACGTATCCTGGTCGCAATCTTCGGTTAAGGATACCAGCTCCAGAAAATTTCCGCTTTCTTCCCCTTTCGTCCACAAGCGTTTTTTAGATCGAGAGTAGAAAGTTACCCGCTTGTCTGCTTTTGTCTTTTCCAGCGCTTCCTCATTCATGTAGCCCAGCATAAGAACCTTTCCGGTGCCGGCGTCCTGAATAATGGCCGGAATTAAGCCCCCTGTTTTTAAGAAGTCCATAGTGTGTAATTTAAACCGGACGAACCGGGATGTTCACGTCTGTTAAATATTTCTTGAGTTCAGCAATCTCTACTTCCCTGAAATGAAAAATACTGGCCGCAAGCGCAGCATCTGCACAACCTTCCCTGAAAACATTTTCAAAATCCCTGATCGTACCAGCCCCCCCGGACGCAATAACCGGAACAGGAACGGAATGGGAAACCATAGAGGTTAACGCCAGGTCAAAACCTTTTCTGGTTCCGTCTGCATCCATTGACGTAAGAAGTATTTCTCCCGCACCCCGGTTGCAGACTTCCCTCACCCAATCTCTTACACGGAGATCCGTACGCATGCGTCCTCCGTTCAGATAAACATACCAGTCATTCTCCTCCTTTTTTGCATCCACTGCCAGAACAACACATTGAGATCCGAACCGGGAAGCCAGCTCCGTCAGGAGCTCAGGGCGGCGCACGGCAGCGCTGTTCACAGATATTTTATCGGCACCACAAGCCAGCAGCGCGTGAACGTCATCAACCGATGTTACACCCCCACCCACTGTAAAAGGAATATTAACCACCTCCGCCACCCGCGAGACCAGTTCCGTCAGTGTTCTTCTCTTTTCGTTTGTTGCTGTGATATCCAGAAATATCAGTTCATCGGCACCTTCCTTCACATAACGGGCTCCCAACTCCACAGCGTCTCCCGCTTCCCGTAAATTCTCAAAGCTGACACCTTTGACGGTTTTACCGTCTTTGACATCCAGGCAGGGTATGATTCTTTTCGTTAACATGGTGCTTACTATTTTCAGCTATTTCCTTCACGTTTGAGTTGGCCTGTTGAAATCTTTCCTTCATACAACGCTTTCCCGATAATCACACCTGTACATCCGGCTTCCTCCAGTGTCCTGATATCTTCCAGGTCACGCACTCCCCCGCTGGCAATCAGTTTCATTTCCGGAAAGCGTTTCAGCAGGCTTCTGTAAAGGTCCAGAGAGGGTCCCTGCATCATCCCGTCTGCCGTAACATCCGTGCAGAAAAAACTAAGCACTCCGCTTTCCATGTACATTTCAATAAACGAATATACATCCAATGATGTATCCTCTGTCCATCCTTTCACCGCGATCCTGCCATTTTTCACATCTGCCCCAAACAGAAATTTCTCCTTCCCGAATCGAAGCAGCCAGTCTTTTACCTTTTTGGGGTCGCGAATAGCGAGAGAACCTATCCCCGCCCATGCCGCTCCCGCATCAAACACTTGCTTCAGAATACTGTCATCCGAAATACCACCGCTAAAATCAATTTTCAATCCGGTGCCGGAAGCTAATCGGCGCAGGACATCCAGATTCTTTACACTCCCGCTGCGGGCTCCGTCCAGATCAACCAGGTGAAGACGTTTTACTCCGGCTTTCTCAAACCGCAAGGCGATCTCCAGCGGGTCAGATGCGTAGACCTTTTTTCTCAAAAAATCTCCCTGCGTCAGGCGCACACACTCTCCGTTAATTATATCAATGGCCGGAATAAGATCTATCATAGCGCGAGAAAATTTTTCAGGATCAGTTCTCCGGCCCGCCCCGACCGCTCCGGGTGGAACTGAACTGCAAAAAAATTAGTACTGTGTACTGCAGAGGAATAGTTTATACCATACATTGTGGTTGCATCGGTGTGGCCGCACAATTCCATATAATATCCGTGCACGAAATAATAATATGCCATATCCGGAACGCCGGAGAACAGCGGACTTTTTCCGGGAACTTTTTGTGCTCTATTCCAACCGACCTGCGGCACCTTCAGATCACCCGAAAATTTAATCACCCGGGCCGGAATAATACCCAGACAGGCCGTATGGCCCTCTTCCGAAAATGTTCCCATCAGTTGCATACCCAGACAAATTCCCAGCACCGGTTGCCGTAGAGAAACAATCACTTTGTCCAGTCCCCGGGTCCTGAGATACTGCATCGCACCTGACGCTTCACCTACCCCCGGAAAAATTACTTTATCCGCACCACGGATCACGTCCGGGTCATCCGAAAGAACTGCTTCAGCGCCCAATCGCTTTAATGCGAACTGTACAGACTGTACATTTCCGGCATTGTATTTAATAATCACCGTCTTCATTATATCATTCCTTTCGTAGTAGGCAGTATTCCCCGGGTGTCGCGGGTAACCGCCATCTTTATTGCTTTTGCAAACGCTTTGAATATGGACTCTATCTTGTGATGCTCGTTGTCTCCTTCCGCTTTGATATTAAGATTGCACCGTGCCGCATCCGAAAATGATTTAAAGAAGTGATAGAACATTTCGGCAGGCATATCGCCCACCTTCTCCCGTTTGAATTCAGCCGACCATTCTATCCATGCTCTGCCTCCAAAGTCGATTGCCACCGAGGAGAGGCAATCATCCATCGGGAGATAAAACCCGTAGCGTTCTATTCCCCGTTTGTTACCCAATGCCTGCGCAAAGGCTTCACCCAGCGCGATGCCGGTATCTTCAATCGTGTGATGTTCATCAATGTGCAAATCACCTTTTGCGGTAATACTGAGATCCAGTCCTCCATGACGGGCCAGCTGATCCAGCATGTGGTCAAAGAAATTCAAGCCGGTATCGATAGCTGAAATGCCCGACCCCGATAGATTAAGTGCAACACGGATTTTTGTTTCGTTCGTATTTCTCTCGTGTACAACCGTACGGCACACCCGCACCAGGTAATGATAAATCTCCTGCCAGTTACCTGCCACAAGATCAATCTTACTTTCCCATCCCGACGGATCATCATAATTGCGGATCAGCACGGCACGACTGCCCAGGTTCACCGCCAGTTTAACATCCGTGATCCGGTCGCCGATCACTACAGAAGATGCAAGATCATAATCGCCGGATAAATATTTTTTCAGCATTCCGGTGTTGGGTTTCCGGGTGGGAAGATTCTCCTTCTCAAAGGATTTGTCCACACAAACTTCAGAAAAACGGATACCCTCTCTTTCCAGTGCTCTCATCATTTTCCCCTGCACAAGGTCAAACGCTTCCTGCGGATAAGCGGCGGTTCCGAGGCCATCCTGATTGGTCACCATGACCAGTTCGAAATCGAGTTCGCGGCATATCTTTCCCAGCCAGGTGAAAACTCCCGGAATAAATTCCAGCTTATCCAGGCTGTCAATCTGAAAGTTATCCGGAGGTTCCCATATCAGTGTTCCATCGCGGTCAATAAATAAAATCTTTTTCATCGTTATGTTGTAAGCGTTAATGTGTTGAGTAAGTTCAGCAGGATGGTGTTTTGCTCCATCGTTCCTATTGTTATTCTGAGGCATCCCTCACATAATGGCACATCCGACCTGTCACGCACCACCACACCAGCCCGGAGAAGCGAAGCGTATATTTTTTTTGGATCCCTCACCTTCACCAGTAGAAAGTTCGCATCCGAGGGGTAAACTTTTTCCACGAGCTTGCATTGTTCAAGAGCTGCCGCCAGTAATTTCCTGTTGGTGATGATGATCCTGACCGCATTGTCCGTCCATGTTTCATTTGCAAGTGCATTCAGTGCCGCTTTCTGGGTAAGGGTACTGATGTTGTAGGGAGGTTTAACTGCGTTGAAATACCTGATCACCTGCCTGCTGGCAACAGCAATACCTAAGCGAATTCCGGCCATACCCATCGCTTTAGAGAATGTTTGCAGTACAACCAAATTAGGGTACTTCTCAATGAGTCCGGTCAGCGACGGCTGGCCGGAAAAGTGAACATATGCCTCATCCACCACCACTATACCCGGAAAAGTGTCAAGCACACGCAGAATCTGTTCAGCCGGAAAACAGTTTCCGCTGGGATTATTCGGAGAACAAATGAATACGAGTTTCAATTGCCTCTGATCCTTCATACGGGAAAAGTCTTTTTCCGGAAACGTAAAATCAGGACCCAAGGGCAGATTTACAATTTCCACACCATTAATGGAAGCTGCTACGGCATACATCCCATACGTTGGCGGAAAAAGCAGCACTTTATCCGTACCCGGATCACAGAAAATGCGAAAAAGAAGATCAATGGCTTCATCTGACCCATTTCCCAGGAAGAGCTGAGAAGGGCTAACGTTCAGCCGTTTTGCGAGCGCGTTTTTAAGTTTCCGCTGAAACGGGTCGGGATAACGGTTCATCCCTTTTTCTTCAGGGTCACCGAGGCAGTTTTCATTGGCATCCAGGAAAACCGAAGCCTCACCGTTAAACTCATCCCTTGCGGAAGAATACGGCCTGAGTTGCCTTATGTTTTCCCGAACCAGCAGGTCTATATTCATTTCATTTCCTTTTTGCTTCCTTTTAGCCGGATTCGTACGGCCTCCGCATGCGCTTCAAGTCCTTCCGCCCGTGCCATAGTGATAACGGAAGGACCCAGGCGAACGAGGCCGGCCTGACTCACTTCCTGAAAAGTAATCTTCTTCACAAAACTGTCTACCGACACCCCTGACCATGCCCGGGCGTATCCGTTCGTGGGAAGAGTATGATTCGGACCCGTTGCATAATCGCCAAGACTTTCACAGGAATAATTTCCAATAAATACAGAGCCGGCATTACAAACTCCGGAAGCATACATCTTTGCTTTCCTGCATGCCAGTATCAGGTGCTCCGGAGCATAATCATTTATCCAGTTCATTCCCTCCCGCATACTCCGGACCAGGATGGCCCTGCTTTCGGCTAGTGAGCGACGCGCAGTGGATGCTCTCGGTAAATTCTTCAACTGAGCTTCCAGTTCCCTGTTAACCTGTTCGGCAAAACGACGATTATCCGTAACCAATATTACCTGTGAATCAGGACCATGTTCGGCCTGTGACAAAAGATCTGCTGCTACAAAAGAAGCATTCGCGGAAGTATCTGCCAACACTGCCACTTCCGAAGGACCAGCGGGCATATCAACAGCTATCCCTTCCGAGAGCACCCTCTGCTTTGCAAGCGTTACATAGCGGTTCCCCGGCCCGAATATTTTGTCGCAGGGGCGAATGGTCTCGGTTCCATAGGCCATAGCCGCCACTGCCTGAGCGCCACCGCAGCGGACAATTTTTCTTACACCAGCCTTCGCCGCAGCGTACAGAATGGCCGGGTGTATACTTCCATCTTTACCCGGAGGAGTGAATATCACCACCTCCCGGCAACCCGCAAGCCGTGCAGGAATTCCCAGCATGAGTACCGTTGAGAACAAAGGAGCAGTTCCCCCGGGAATGTATAAACCGACTCTTGTTACAGGAACCGATTTCCTCCATGCTTTTACGCCGGGCATAATCATTACCGCTTTTTCCTTTTCACACTGCGACTTGTGAAAACGGCTAATATTTTTTGCTGCAAGATCGATCGCTTTTTTCAAATCCGGATCAAGTTTCACTGTACCCGCTCCCGGTACCCGTATTTCCAGCTCATGGGGAAAATATCCGTCCAGTTCCAACGTGAGCTCACGCAACGCCTTATCACCCTCCGCTCTCACCCGGCGCAGAATTTCGTTAACGCTTTCACGCACCGGTTCCGCGCCCAAAGAAGGTCGTAAAAGCGAAGCGCGCTTTTCCTCCCTGCTCATACTATTCCACTCGAATGTTCTTAGCATTTTCCTTTGTTTTCAGGTAGTGATTTCATATGATCATTTTCTCTATAGGAACAACGAGGATACCCTGTGCGCCATTTTTCTTCAGCAGTTCAATGATTTCCCAAAAATCATCCTCCTTAACCACACTGTGCACAGAGCTCCAGCCCTTCCGGTGCAACGGAAGAATCGTAGGGCTTTTCATGCCGGGAAGAATCGAGCAGATTTTATCCAGCTTTTTATCCGGCACATTCAGCAGAATATACTTGTTGTTCCCGGCCTGGCGGAGTGCATTGATCCGGAACAGGAGGCGGGAAAGCAGTACCCTTTTCTCCTTTCCCAGTGATTTACCCGCCACCAGCATCGCCTGTGACTTCATTACCGTTTCCACCTCCTTCAGGCCGTTTGAAAAAAGCGTACTGCCTGAACTTACAAGATCACAGATCGCATCCGATAATCCGATCCCGGGAGCAATCTCCACAGATCCGCTGATTGTATGAATGTCTGCCCGCACTCTTTTTCGTTTCAAAAAATCGCTCAGCAGATCCGGATAACTGGTTGCAATCCTTTTGCCGTTAATACTCTGTATTCCTTTCCAGTCCATTTCCTTCGGTACCGCAAGCGAGAGGCGGCATCTGCCGAATCCCAGAGGAAGTACGTTTTCCACCCGCCTTTTCTTCTCTTCCAGCACATTTTCGCCGACGATTCCAATATCGGCCACCCCGTCCTGCACATACTGAGGGATATCATCGTCGCGGAAGAAGTACACTTCCAAAGGGAAGTTATGAGCCTCTGCCTTTAGTTTATTCATTCCATTATTGATCACGATGCCACATTCACGGAGCATCCGGAGGGAGTCGTCGAATAAACGACCTGATTTCTGTACTGCGATCTTAAGTTTTGTCATACGAACAAGTGTTAAATAAAAAAGGGCTTACCACTGGTAAGCCCTGTATCATTTTGCACAATACCCTGCGGCCTACCCTTTCGGATAAGAAGCGTGATGGTGATTGTGGAATTGGTTATTCATCCGGCGGCAAATATATGAATATTTTTAAATACACGGTATCTTTGCCAAAATCATAAAAAATGAAAAAATCGCTCTATGTCATTCTGGCTGCTATTGGCCTGGGATTCACCGGAAGTAAGGAAGCCTATAAATTCTTTGATCAGGCGGGTAAGGAAAGTAAATATGAGGCGGTGCTGAAAGCGGCAGCAGAAGCTGACATCGTTTTTTTCGGGGAGCTGCATGATAACCCCATCCATCACTGGTTGCAATATGAGCTGGCAAAAGATCTCCACGAACTAAAGAAAACGAATCTGCTGATGGGTGCGGAAATGCTTGAATCGGACGATCAGCTGGTAGTGAATGAGTACCTGACCGGAAAGATTTCCGAAAAAACCTTTAAAGATGAATGCAAATTATGGCCGAACCACAAAACAGATTACAAACCCCTTTTGGATTTTGCAAAAACATATAAACTACAATTCATCGCAACCAATATTCCCAGAAGGTATGCCAACCTGGTATACACCAAAGGACTCTCCGCGTTAGACAGCCTGGAACCCGGAGCGAAGCAGTGGATGGTGCCGCTTCCAATGAAATACAACGGCGATCTCAAATGCTATAAAGACATTGTGGCGAACGCAGGCGGGCATGGAGGAGATAACCTTCCCAAATCACAAGCGATCAAAGATGCCACCATGGCCCATTTCATTCTGAAAAACTGGTCAAAGGGAAAACTTTTCCTTCACTTCAACGGCAGCTATCATTCCAACTACCATGAAAGCATCTGCTGGTACCTGAAGCAGGAAAAGCCCGACCTTAAGATCGTGGTAATATCATCGGCAATGCAGAAGTCTCTCGCCGTTCTGGAGAAGGAAAATGAGAAACTGGGCGATTTTGTTCTGGTGACGCCTGAAAACATGACCCGTACCCATTGAAATGAAAAAAGAAAAAAACCGTTGCGCCTGGTGTCTCAGGGATCCGCTTTACATGGAGTACCATGATAAAGAATGGGGTCGTCCGGTGCATGACGACCGTATACTGTTTGAATTCCTGGTTTTGGAAAGCTTTCAGGCCGGACTAAGCTGGCTCACGGTTCTGAAGAAGCGGGAAAATTTCAGAAAAGCCTTCAGCGGCTTTGATCCGAAGAAAGTAGCCAGATATGATGCGAAGAAAAAAACAAGGCTCCTGCAGGATGCAGGCATTATCCGGAACCGGCTCAAAATAGAGGCAGCGGTGAACAATGCTGCCCGTTTCCTTGAAGTGCAGAAGGAATTCGGGAGCTTTGATAAATACATATGGCAATTCACGGGAGGAAAAACACAGAAGAATCACTTCCGTAAACTCAGTGAGATTCCCGCCTCCACCACCCTATCTGATGCAATGAGTAAGGACATGGGAAGGCGGGGTTTTAAGTTCCGCGGCAGCACCATTTGCTATGCATTTATGCAGGCCGTAGGAATTGTTGATGACCATCTGCTGAGCTGCTATCGCAGAAATCGCTGATTTCCTGTATTTTAAGGTTTCAACAATCTTCTTATTCTGTAGAAAACCAATTGTGGGAGGCAGGGAGTTGACCTATCTTTGTGCCCGCAAAAAAAACTAATCAAAAACCATCCAATGAAACATTTCTTTACACTTATGTTCTTGACCGCCGGACTGTTTGTTGCAGCTCAGGATGCACGACAAAATCCGGTATCCGTTCCTGCAGGCCAGGTGACCAGCAAAAACGCTTCCACGCTGGCGAAATTCAATCCGGCACACGTTCCCACCGCAGCTACCTGCGATACCCTGAACTGGCCGATTGCCCCCAGCTGGCTCCCGCCGGTGAATTATTATACCGGCAACTTTGCGGATGGGTGGATCAACGGACCCAACCTGTATGCCGATAAAGAAAAGGCGCAACTGTTCAATGCTTCCACCAGCACGTTTACCAAACTGCACGGGTTCTTCCTTCAGTTCGGAAGAGCATGGTCAGCCAACCCTTCCAAAATTGTTACTTTCCGCGTTTACGACGGAACAGGAAGTGTGGTAGGTGCTCAGATAGCTACAGCTACACGCACAATGGGTCAAATCATGTATGATGTACAGAACAACTACTACACGGAGGTGGAATTTCAGACCGCTGTGAATCTTCCCGCATCAAAAATGTTTTTTATCAGTGTAGATCTGACAGGACTCACCTGGTCTTCACTTCCCAAGGACACTCTTTCCATTGTAAGTAACAGCACGCCCAATACCTCACCTTCCATGGTGTGGGAAAAGCAGAGCGACAATTCCTGGTACAGGTATAACACACCGAATAGCTGGGCACTGGACATTTCACTCTTTATATTCCCATACATTACCAGTCAGCAAACCCTGGTGGGCTTCACTCCCAATCCCATTCCAAACACCTGCACGGGGTCGTATGTGAACTATGATGCTGCACCTTCCCTGCCCTATTCCCAGCTTCTATGGAACTTTCAGGGCGGAACTCCAACCAGCGCCACCACACAAACCGCCAGTATTCAGTACAATACGGCAGGAACTTATACCACAAAATTGTATGTACTTGGAGGCGGATGTCCTACACTGGATTCCATGCAGGCCAGTATTCTGGTACAACAAACCCCAACCATCACCATTAATCCTCCAACTACTACGATTTGTATTAACACCACCACCCAACTTACAGCAGGAGGAGGAAACAGTTATGCCTGGGCTCCTGCCAGTTCACTCAGCGCCACAACCGGGCTTTCGGTAAATGCCAGCCCGACTATTACCACTACTTATACAGTAACAGGAACCAGTTCGAACGGATGCACGGCAACAGGAACCTCTCTGGTGAATGTAACACCCCTGCCCGTGGCTTCTGTTACCACAACCACAACAACAATCTGCGACGGAGGGTCGGTTACTTTCAATGCCAGCGGCAGTATGAACGTAACTACTTACGCCTGGACATTCACCGGCGGAAGTCCTTCGAGCTCAACGCAGCAGGTACCTACTATCACCTACCCCACGCCCGGAACATATACTGCTACACTAAGTGCTTCAAATTCCTGCGGAACAGATAATTCATTTTCTGTGGTCATTAACGTTCAGAACTGTACCAACGTGGAGGAGATGCTTTCGGAAGAGGCCGGCATTCACTATGATGTAAATACCGGTAACATTCTTCTGAATAACGGAACGAACGGATTTGAAGGAAGGATCACTTTGCTTTTCATGAATGCTTCCGGACAAGTTGTTTTCAATGGAGTATTCGACATCACTCCCGGAGCTCAAATCACCATTCCGGCCTCTCACCTGGCGAATGGAGTTTACTTTACCGAGATTCGTGCAGAAAGCACTTCTGTGTTCAAGAAGTTTGTGAAATAAACTGGGAACAGTCAATAAAAAAACCTCTCCCGGCCGGAGAGGTTTTTTTATTGCTCTATCCTACGGGAAATATCTTCCCATTCCTCCATGAGTTGACTGACCTTGCTCTTAGTCTGCTCGTAGCGGGCATACATCTCCTTATTCTCCATCACTTCCTGATACGTTGAGGCATCGGAAAGCTTTTGCTCAGTATCCCGGATAAATGCCTCGGACTGCGCTATTTCCTCCTCCAGTTTCTTTAATCTGGATTTCAATTGTTTCTCTTCCTTTTCATTGCCGGTTTCCGCCACTTCCTTTTTGGGTGCCGGAGCTTTCCGGATCACTGACTGCTGCAATTCCAGATCTTTTAATGACTGGATTTTCCGGGATGAAATGTACTCATTTACATCACCGATGTATTGCTGAACACGTCCGCCTTTGAATTCAAATACCTTATTCGTGAGGCCTGTCAGAAAATCCCGGTCATGAGAAACAACAATCAGTGTTCCATCATAGTTCATCAGTGCATTCTTCAGTACTTCCTTTGAACGCATATCCAGGTGGTTGGTAGGTTCGTCGAGCACTAAACAGGAATAAGGCTCAAGTAAAAGTTTACACATAGCTAAGCGGCCCTTTTCCCCGCCCGAGAGCACCTTGACCTTTTTATCAATGTCATCTCCCCCAAACAAGAAGGAGCCAAGCAGATTACGTACACCTCTGCGGGCATCGCCTACGGCCACTTCATCAATGGTGTCGAAGACCGTCTTATTTTCATCCAGAATTTCCGCTGCATTCTGTGCATAGTACCCGATGTTCACGCTGGAACCAATATTCAACTGTCCTTCTCCCCTATCCACCCCTGCGATCATTTTCACCATGGTCGATTTTCCTTCTCCGTTCCGTCCCACAAACGCTACCCGATCTCCTCTTTCAATCATAAAGTCCACCTTATCAAAAATAACGCGCGTTCCAAACGCTTTACGTGCACTGATCGCCTCTACCACATTCCGGCCGGAGCGGGGAGCCGGGGGAAACCGAAAGCGAATAGCAGTACTATCGTCAGTATCTATTTCAATTTCCTCGAGTTTGTCGAGCTTCTTGATCAGCGACTGAGCAAAAGATGCCTTATTGGCTTTCGCCCGGTATTTGTCGATCAGCGCCTCGGTTTTCTCGATGTATTTTTGTTGATTTTTAAAAGCGGATTCCTGCGTAGCCCTGCGCTCTTTTCTCAAAACAAGGTATTTGGAATAATTCGCCTTATAATCATGGATCTTTCCAAGCGAGATTTCAATGGTCCGGTTGGTCAGATTATCCAGAAACGCCTTATCGTGAGAAACCATGACTACGGCCCCGTAATAATCGCGTAGAAAATCCTCCAGCCATTGAATCGACTCGATGTCCAGATGGTTTGTAGGTTCATCCAGGAGTAAAAGATTCGGGCGCTGCAAAAGGAGTTTAGCAATCTCCACCCGCATTCTCCATCCGCCGCTGAACTCATCGGTGAGCCTGGTGAAATCCTCCCGTTCAAATCCAAGCCCGAGTAAGGTTTTTTCCACTTCCGCATCTTTAGAGTAAGCCCCGGCAATATTCAGACGCTCAGTGATCTCATGCAGTTCAGTGATGAGCGCCATGTAGGCATCCGATTCATAATCGGTTCGGGTGGTCAGCTGTTCATTGATATATTTTTCCCGCTCCTCCATCTCTTGTATTTCCCTGAAAGCCGACATCGCCTCGTCGAACACCGTTTTGCCCAGATTGTGCTTCATATCCTGGGGAAGGTACCCGAAGGTGAATCCATTGGGCTTGGCTACTTCGCCGGAATCCGGTTTTTGGAGTCCGCAGAGGATCTTGAGCATGGTTGACTTTCCAGCTCCGTTTTTTCCCGCCAGACCAATGCGGTCGCGCTCATTAATGAGGAATGAAATATCCTCATACAATGGCACACCGCCGAACAGAACCGATACGTTGTTTACCGAAACCATAAAAACGGGGGCAAAAATACGCTATTTACCTTTAATTCGGTTCAGAATGGTAGCGATGCCCGCCATCCGGTCCGAACGCCAGTCGTTTTTCCGTATCTCCACGCTACCATCCGGCCGTGGAATTACTTTCATAGAGAACACAAAAGGAGCTCCGGGATCTGCCCAGCCGGACGTTTGTCCGAACCGGAGATCCGAAACCAGCAGTGTATCCGCAATGGTATCTACCTGATACCATCCCTTTGTAAACCGGATCAGTTTACTCACCTGCGGATCCCTGGTCCACGGATCCAGAAGTTGTGCCCGGGATGGGTGGAAGCAAAACTCCATTGGAAGATCGCTGTCAAACATAGACCGGTAGCCGACATAATAGCCCGAATCAGTACGCGCGAGCACACCATAGAGCAGCGAATTGAAGGGTGTGGTAAAAGCTTTTGTTTCTGAATATTTAATACCCTGTTGCTTCAGTTCCTCTCCTGCTCTGCGAAGTATCCATTGCTGGTGGATAAAGGTAAAAATCAGGTATGCAGTACTTAATATCAACCCCCTGCGGTTCCATTTTTCTCTTTGCTTTTCTTCTCTGTTGGACCACATCACCATGATGAGGCAGAATAAGAACGGCAAGGTGTACAGAGGATCAATAATGAATACACAATTCACATCCACTCTGTACTCGTGAAAGGGTAAGAACAAGGAGGTACCATACCCTGTAAGGGCATCCAGTAGCGGGTGGGTGAACACGGAAAGGAAAAATAACATGGTCCAGGATCGCCAGGAAATTTCCAACCGGCGATGCAGCCTGCCAACGAGCCCTCCCATTACCGGTGCAACCAGAAAGGCGAACAGAAGACTATGGGAGAAGCCCCTGTGCACGAACAAAGCATCCACCGGGTGAAAAAAGGGGTTCAGAAAAACATCCAGGTCCGGGATAGTGCCTCCGATAGCTCCCCACAAAAGAGCCTTATTGCCTGCTTTTCTTCCCAGCACCGCCTCTCCGCAGGCGGCACCCAGCACAATCTGTGTAAGAGAATCCACAGATGCAAAGGTACATCAGTACTGCCACATATCGTGCTCGAATTCGAACAACATCTGCCGGATTCGCTCGGCCTCCAGAACGGCGTCCATTCCCTTCATGTATTCCACAATAAAACGATCTGCTACGTTACTTTCCTTATGTATGTACGATGAAAATATTCGCTTGTGAAAGACCTCATCCAGACTGGGCATTCTTCCCGCGTTTCCGCGGTGAAAATACACCGGTTTTGTAGAGAATAATTCTCTGCATTCCGGAAACCATACCCAGAAAAGAGGCTGATAAGAACGGAATTCGCCTGTCTCCGGATCCTTTTTCTCGGCCAGCGGACATAATGCGATGATCCGGACATCCATCACACCTCGCTGCTTATCAAAAAACCATTCCTCTTTGATCCAGTACCTGGTTACGTCTGCCGAGGTAATACTTCTGAGCACGGGAACAGTATCCCATCCTGAGCCGTCCAAGCGAGGCGTGATCACAGAATCCAATTCGTCAACCAAAGCATTGAATTCAACTATGGTCAATGGGTACTGAAACTCATCGTCAATGGCCGGGCGGCCATAAGCAATGATCCGGCCGCTGCGGATTCCTTCTTTCAGCACGTCGAACAAACTCATCCGGCACTGCGAGGGTTCCAAGGGGTAGTAGAGCGGCTGGTTAATCTTTTCCCTTAGATCAATGGTTCTCCAGATTCTCTTCGACCACATTATATCGGCTTCACGCACAAACGCATATGGAATTGGAGGTTTGTAAGTTATATCCGCCGGCGGGCAGGGATCCGGCAGGATGATCGTGGGATTTTGCGCGGTAACGGCAGATCCCAGCAAGCAACTAAGCAACATCAGTTCATTCCTCATGCTCATCTGTTTGAAATGCAGATACCGCTGTGTAACGAAAAGTCTGGAAAAAGGTTTCCCTGCACGAGCGGGGAGTGTCACGCTCATCAATGACAGCACCTCCGTCCGGCAGGGAATTTCTCAGTTATACCAGATGTAGGGTTTTCCTATAGAATCAAAGAATACCGAACATGCTTTATCGGATCCCAATTGAATCCGGCCGATCTTCTCAATCATAATATCGTGCAGACTCCCTTCCTTCTCATACACCACCCAGTAGTCATGAATTTCTTTTATGACCGCCCGCCTTATTTCACTGCCGTCCGTTTCAATGATGGTACATATTCCCAGCTGCCATAAGGGCCACTTCTTCTGTGAATTCCTGATGGCGATTGAGTCTGTTTGCACATGACTGGTCTTGCTCACCCTTTTAGGGGCGGCTGACAGATTGCTTTTTGTGATCGGTATCACGAGCATTACCGCCACAAGGAGGATTAAATATACGATCGCGTTCATAGGAATGGTTTATAGAATGATTCAGCGGATTACTGCATTGAAGGATCAATATTGGATTTTCTGTTTTTTCGCAATATTGAATCCAAAAGAAAATCCAACTATACTTCCTTCCTTACGCGGACTCACATATACGTTTACCGGAATATTCAGGTAACCGGAACGGATGGTTTTACCCACTGCCACAATGAGCCCGGTGGATACCTGATAATCACCTCTGCTGTCGAGACGGTTGATCACGGTATAGGGGTTTTGTATTGGAGCAATAATGCCGGTACTATCGGTTCCGGCGAGAGCGGAATAATCCTGCTCGAGATACCAGAGTCCGGGCTCTCCGAAATAACCTTTTTCATCATAGAACCCTTTTGCTTTCTGAACCACACGAAAAGAAGGTCCGATGGCGAATTCCCATCCGGATTTAGCATCACGGAATCCGTTCAGCAAAGTAAGCGAGGGAATCATTTTTCCATTCTCCAGTCCGCCTATCATCCATACGGTTTCAATAAGCCCCTGGAAATTTCCTGCACTCATATACTGAAACTCCTGCTGCCATCCGAACTGCGACGAAACGGGGAACATATCGAAGCCGCCGGTAGTAATAGATTCGGTCATCCGGGATCCATTATCTCCAAATGTGTAAGAAGCACCCATGCGCGGACCATTCAGACGAAGGCTGGTTTTAGGGCTGGTTACCGGCTGCTCATAATCAACCAAAAGGTTCACGATATTCTGATCTGGTGTTAGACCTAAGAGGCGTTTAACAGAGATCTCAATCATTTTCTGCATCTCCGGCTGGAGATTCAGGTATTCGGTTGCGTTGGTTTTTTCCACCCCTTCCGTGGCTATATCAATTACACGCAGCGTAATCACAATTTTCTCTGCGAACCGCTCCACTGATCCGGTGATCACCTTATCTGCTTTGAGCGCCTTTCCTGCACCTACCAGGCAGGTCTTACCCATACAGGTTTTAGGATCAATATTGTTTCTGCTCAGGATATCGTTCATGTCATACTTATCCATTGTTGCATAGATACCCGTTTTCTCTACCTCCAGTCGCACCATATACGAAAGCGCGGTGCCGTCGTGGATTACACCCTTCGCATCAATACCAAGAATGGCAGCGATGGGTTTTCCGGAGGCTTGAGCGTTGGCCAGCCCTCCGAAGAAAATGGAAGCGGCGATGAGCGCTCCGGAGATGATCTGTCTGATTGTTTTCATTGTTTTAGTTGTTGGTTTGATTGTTTTTTTGGTTGAAATCACACCACAAACTTATCCCTGAACTGTGGGAGATAAAAACGGATTACCGCGTGATGCGAACCGGCAGTTGCAAAAAATGCAAATGGGGAGTTGGGTGGGAAGGCGCTCCGTCCGTTTATTGCAAAATTTGCAACAAAGGATTCGGATGTAGAAAAAAGCAGGGAATCCTGAATGGGCAAACAAGAATTCCACCAAAGAAAATTGCATAAAAAAACCCTGCTTTCATTCAGAAAGCAGGGTTTTCAGTTCATTGAAGTTCCTTATTTAGGCTCCCAGGTAATGGTTTCCTCGTAAGTAGAACTTTGTCCGGAAGAATTCACGGAAGTTACCTTATAGTACCATACCATCTTTTTGCTTCTCAGTTCGAGCAGATCCACGGCACGGTCAACGTAATTTCCAGTCCAGGTAGATGTACCCCCAGCATTCGTGCTGGAAGTTTCGTAGGTAGTAAGCTGGGACTTTCTCTTCAGCTCACCGATGCCGGAAGTGAAGTTCCACATACCTTTTCCTGATTCAGAGTTTCCGTCTTCGACAGAACTGTAGGTGTAGGTACCGTCTTTATCAAAGGCGTATTCCCATGAAATCGTTCCGCTCATGTTACCGAAGGGGCTGGTCACGGTATAGGTACTTCCATTCGAAGTAACGGTAGTTGTACCGCTTGCATCAGTATCGGTAGCCTTGTAATCAGTCATTTTCCATTCACCAACCACGCGGGCCTTTCTGGAGCGCAGTGAAAGGAAGGGATCATTCTCACCCTTTTTTGTACAGCTATTGAACGTTACCGCAGAAGCAATAGCGAGCATAACCAGGAAAAAATTCTTTTTCATTTAATAAGGTTTTAAGTGTTAGCGCCGCAAAGGTACTACAAGGGCTGTTTATAGAAAAATGATGCTGGTCTTATTTATTCACTGTTCAAAAAAAAACTCTCTGAGAAGTTTTCAGTCTCAAAGAGTTATCTGCAGTGTAAGCGGACCGGACGGGACTCGAACCCGCGACCTCCGCCGTGACAGGGCGGCATTCTAACCAGCTGAACTACCGGTCCGTTATTCCCGTAAAGGGATGCAAAAATAGGAAAAATTCAATAGCCTGAATTTCAGGGAAGAGGCATTCTGCCTCCCTAATTTTCAGGAAATGTTGAAAAGTTGTTATAAATTAGCAGAAGGATACTACGCATTAGATCGTAACTAATTCATTTACATGAATTTAAGATTTTACCTGATTTTCACAATTCCCCTGAGCCTGCTCCTTCTGTCATCCTGCCGGGAGGAGATATGCCTCTGCGAAAAACGCGGAAAAAGGGAATATAAAAAGGTTGAGATCAAATATAAGCGCAATCGTAACGGAGGGTATAAAAGAAAATCCTACCGCAAGTTGAGTGTTCGCTATAATGAAAAAGCCCCGGTCAGAAAATAACCAGGGCTCTTTCTTTTACAATCATTCTCATTATTGCTTCAGGAACTTGCGCGTAACCGATCCGTAGGTTGTATTGAACTCTACACTGTAAAGACCGCTGCTAAATTCCACGGTACTGATTTCGATCTGTGTTGTTCCTTTGTTGAGTTGGTAGGATCCGAGAATATTTCCCAGCACATCACGAACGATCACCGTTCCATCAATCTGCAATCCGGTGATACTTACATTGATTGAAGCACCGGCCGGATTGGGATAGGCATGCAGGGAGATTTGACTCATGATCTCATCCACTCCCTGAGCACAGGGATTGAAATAGCGTATGATCACTATGCCATTTCCGTTCCGCTGACCTTGAGTGGTGCCAGCATTGCTCAGTGTTCCGGTGAAAGATGATCCACCGCCACCGCCGCCCCCGGGAGTAGTGTCTGAACCCTGTCCTCCTGATCCTCCTCCATAATATCCGCCGCCGCCGCCGCCGCCGCCGCCAGAACCATTGTGGAAGGATGTTGAACCCGCTCCGCCATCGCCAAGAACTCCGGGGTTACCAATAGTCCAGCTGCTTCTCAGGCATGCTGTACTACCAGCGTAGGCACCTGCAGCTCCTCCGGCAGTCGGGGTTCCTGCCTGGCCTAAAGCTCCGCCTCCTCCACCGCAGTTACAGGGCGTTCCAACTCCGTCTGTTCCGATACCACCTGTTGTACCTCCGCCGGCACCTCCATTTCCACCCGGACCTGAAGTCTGACAGGCCGGCCAAACACCATTATGTCCGGCACCGCCGCCACCGCCTGCAACAATCACACGGTCCGGTAATGCCACGCCGTTGATGCGTACATCCGAAGCACCGCCGCCACAACCTGCTGAATCGCCCTGAGGGGGCATGCTGAATGCATTATTGCCATTGAGACCGGCGCGGCCTCCACCATTATATCCGTTCTGCCCGCCTACACGTACATAAACTACATCGCCGGGATTCACTGTTTTATCTCCGAAGGCATAGCCACCGAGTCCGCCCGTGCCGCCGATCAGTGCGTTCTGACCTTGTGCACCCCAGGCGCTTATATATAAAGTGTCCACACAGGCCGGCACAGTAAACTGCTCCGGAGATCCTGTGAAATAAAAGGTGTCAACCACCATCACTTGCCCGCGGGAGAACATCATCCCCATCACAAATGCAAGAACCAGTAAAGATCGCTTCATGTTTTTTAAAGTTTAAAGTTTCCGTAAAGGTACCAGTAAAAACAGGATGAAAAAAAAAGGGTCCCGAAATTTTCGGGACCCGGCTGTTAATAACTACTGCGTTCAAATCTTTGTCAGCTTCAGGTATTGATAGGTCTCTCCTTTCCTGATACGCAGGTAATAGATTCCGGAGGATTCGCTTGAAAGATCCAGCACTTCTTTCACATTACCGCTCACTGTTCCTAAATCATGGGAAAGAATCACCCTTCCGGTTATATCCACCAACTCCCATGAAAGCTTTTCGTCTGAAAGTCCCTGAATGATCATCTCAAACACCCCCTGGCCGGGATTGGGGAACAGGATAACATCATCAGCAAAAATGGGAGAATTAACGCTGCTGGTCAGATTGGAAATGCTTACGGCATCCAGTGCCATATCCGAGGCGAAGTTGGCACCTGTGGTTCCCCTCCAGCGAATGTTGATCACCTGTCCGATGTACGCATTCAGGTTTACATAGGCTACATTCCACTGATTACCTAACTGTCCGCTGGCGGTAAAGGCTCCGTTATTCCACATATTGTTTCCGAACACATCTACCGTGAGCGTACCCATATCTGCTCCGTACATGTGATATGCGAAGGTGAGCCAGGGGTTCGTGGCATTCGTAAGGTCTATGCAGGGTGATAACAGATAGGCGGTCTGACTGAAACAGGCCGAGGCCTCCGTGTAAAGATAATTGCCGGTAGCTGTACCCGGATTATAATCTGTTGCAGGGCCGGTGCCAGAAGAAGGTGTGTCGTTTTCATCCGTCCTCCAATCCATATTGTCAATCAATGAGCTGCTTTCATTGATAAATCCGTTCATCAGATTACAAACAGTTGTTCCGCAGTCAGACGCGGTTCCGCACAAGGTGAATGTCTCAAAATTTTCATTGAACGGAATGCTCTGCGTGGTGCCGTTCGCCACCACCACCGTACTATAGGCTGTATCATTGAGAATATTGCCGTCGGACGGATAGGTTGCCCACGCGGCAATGTTATAGTTACCCGGTGTTCCGAGATTGGCGGTTGTTACAAAAGAAAAATTCATGGACGCGAACGATGCGATGGTCCCATTCGCAGTTTCATTCACCGCCGGTCCATTATTGATACTATAATGAACAGGGACGTTCGTAAGTGGAGAGGTGCCGGGATTATAAATGGTGATATTCACCACCGTGGTGCCCGGATTCTGGCATGTGGGAAGTGTACCGTTGGGTGAATTGATCATATTAACAGACGCATCAACCGCAATAGGACAGTTGAAGGTTCCGGGGGTCTTTTCAATAGCCCAGGCCCTTCGTCCTACCGCATTCTGAGGTCCCCGCGCTCTTACACTGAACCAATGGGTCTGATTGGCCGGCACATTCGTGAGCACTTTGTTTGTGGTGGTGCTTGTTCCCACACTGTCCATATACATGGTTCCCAACTTAAATACATCGTAGGAAGTTGCACCTGTAACCGGATTCCAGGTAAGCATTACACTATCCGGACAAGCCCATGAAACCTGAATGTTTGTGGGTACATTAATGATCGAGAAATTGGCATCACTCAGGTCACTGGCTGAATTGCGCGTTACCCGCACCTTACATTCTCCGCTCAGCGCGGATGGTACTACCCAGTTGAAGTATCGCTGAGCTGCCGGAACAGAATTGTTAATGGTATTCCAGGTGTTTCCGTTATCTGTTGTGTATTCTACATTAAAGGTACCTGTGTTACCAAAAGCATCCCAGCGGACAGTTTCTGTTTCGCCGGGCACAAATCCTTCGCCTCCTATAGGGTAAGTAACCACCGGAGCGTCTGTTTCAAAAAACCAGGTTACATAATAAGTCTGGGGGCCCTGCGGTACCACCGCTCCGTTCACACGAAGTGAGTAGGTACCGGCCGCCGGATTATCCAATGTGATTTGCTCATGATTGTTGCGTATGTCTGTTCCCCGTACCGCCAATGCATTCAGGTTTGTTGCATTAGGAGTATAATCCAACACCCACGGATTCCATACCGCGCTGGAGGGATCGGTGAGGCTGGTGTTAAGATTATTTACCAGCGCTACGCTGGCATTAACTGCGGCCTGGTAATCGTGCCAATAAACCATAACCTTAATCTGCCGTACGTTCGACGGAACAGTAATGGTATGTGTGTTGGTGTTGCCCTGAGAAACCGAGCCGCTTACATAATAGTTACTTTCCAGCGTCTGGGCTGCCTTAAGACCATTGATTCGTCCGTAACCGAATTTATAATCCGGTCCTGCGTTTCCCAGATCATCGGCAGTGTTCATCACGATGGCTTTAATAAGTCCGCTGGGAGGATTCTGATTTCCGTTTAATGTTTTATAAGCATGATAGAGTTCTGCGAATGTTCCCGAAACTGCCGGACAACTCATCGAGGTTCCTGTCTTCAATCCGTAGCCATTCGCCGGAGGATTGATTGTTGAATTCACATTCGTTCCTTGTGCACATACCTCGGGCTTCATGCGCCCGTCGTGAACCGGACCGCGCGAGGAGGAACTTGCGAGCTGATCTATGTAATCAAGATTCCCCACCGCGATGCTGTTCTTGCTGTGTTTATGTCCGCCCGTGACATTGCCCCAGCCTGCACCCGCACCGTACCCGCAGTCTGCCGTACCATTGTTACCGGCAGAAAAAACATGGATCAGGTTGGGCATAGTATAAATTTGCTGATCCAGCTGCTGGGCGAGCGTTGTGTAACCGGCATTACAACCATCCGAATAAGAGGTGGATGTAATCACAATGCCGTAGGAATTATAATGAATATTGATACTATCGAATCCCTGGTAATTCGGTGCCGCCTCATAAACATATAACTGCGCTCCCCATCCCATTCCGCGAGTCAGAGGGTCGCGGTTTCCGCCGCCCATGATGATTCCGGCACAATGGTCGCCGTGATCGCCGTTATTAAATGTGATAAACTGCGCGTTGAGTCGTCCTGTATAATCTACATGCGGACCAATCACCCCGTCGTCCTGCAGACATACACGCACATTGGAACCATTGTACTTTCGTCCGCCGGAATAGTCGGTTGCCAGATAATTGTCGCGGTGAAGTGTACGACCTACATTGTTATCCGGCACGGGAAGATCATCCTTAAGCTCTGCTGCACAAACAAAGGGCATTCCCACAAACGAGGTAATTTCACCTTTATCCAACCACACTGTAATCCGGTTGGAGAAAAAATTCTGATAGGTTACTTCCATCTTCGCGTTCTGAAGCCAGGTCATCACGGCCGCATGTGTGAGATCGGAATAGTAGGTAAACGTTACTCCTATTTTTCCGTTTGCTCCCACCGCGAATCCGGGAAACTGACCCGTTCGTACTCCGGCAGCCAGTTCCTCCAGCATCTTATATTCGGGCAAAACCTGGTACAGTCCCCGCACACCACAACTCCGGAGCACCTGCAGATCGGCATCTTTACGGATCGCCGCCATAAATGTATAGTTGGGAAGATAGAGCAGCAGGCTGATCCCGGATGCTTTCAGCTTTTCCCGTGTGGCATTGTCAGGGATATCCTGAAATTGAATGTACCGGTAATAATTCCCTCCGAAAATTTCATCTCCGGCCGGCGCCATATATAAAGCCATTTCGAGATTGGGCGCCGTACGTACCGTGCCACTGGATAAAAGAAGATCATACTTAGCCTCCGACGCAAAAGTAAATGCGCAGAGAAGCATCATCAGCGAAGAAAAAGAAGTTTTCAGCTTCATATGGTGTAGGGTTAGTCTTGTTTGAAGTGGAAAGGTAAAAATAAAAAGGGGCGAATAAAAGCCCCTTCTTTCAACAAGCCTAAATCAATTTAACTATTTGTCTTTGAGCTCATTAAATACAACAGCTGCTTTGAATTTTTTTGCCTTCTTTCCTTTGCGGATAATTTTTACCGACAGGATCTGGTCTCCCTGAGCAATGGTATTCACCACATCCTGTCCCTCCACAACGTGTCCGAACACGGTATGCTTCCCGTCGAGCCAGGGCGTAGCTACATGGGTGATAAAGAACTGAGAGCCATTGGTGGCTGGCCCGGCATTGGCCATGGAAAGTATACCGGGGCCGGTATGTTTCAGGTCCGGATGAATTTCGTCCTTGAATTTATAACCCGGGCCGCCGGTTCCATTACCCGACGGATCTCCTCCCTGGATCATAAAATTAGCAATGACGCGATGGAATTTAAGCCCGTCATAATAAGGAATTCCATCGCCCTTGGCGGTGTTTTTGATTTTTCCTTCCGCCAGTCCCACGAAATTTGCCACTGTAACCGGTGTTTTCTCGAACTCGAGCCAGAGCAGGATGGTTCCCTTGCTGGTGATCATTTCGGCATAGAGTCCGGGTTCAAGTTTCTTCTTCTTTTCCTTTAAGGAGAAAGAATATCCTGCTGTAAGAACAAGCAGGAGCAGGGCGATACGGATGACTCGTTTCATAATTACTTGGTTTTCCTCAAAATTACAGCTTTCCCTTTTGCTAACTTTGCCTTTTCGTACACATGTCTGTTTATGACGCATATGAACCGGTCATCGGCCTGGAGGTGCACATTCAGCTCCTGACCCGGACCAAGGCTTATTCTGCTGATGCCAACGATTTCGGGGCCTTGCCAAATTCCAATGTAAGCCCCGTTTCACTCGGTCTTCCGGGAACGCTGCCGGTGGTGAACCGGCGCCAGGTGGAATTTGCCGTAAAGCTCGGTCTGGCGGTGGGATCTGACATTACACTATTCAACCATTTTGCCCGGAAGAACTATTTCTACGCTGACCTTCCGAAGGGCTACCAGATTACGCAGGACAAAACACCCATCTGCACAGGAGGCAAGATCACCCTCCGAAGGGAAGACGGAACTGAAAAGCACATACGCATCCACCGGATACATATGGAAGAAGATGCCGGAAAATCCATTCATGATCAGGACCCAACCGACACACTCATTGACCTGAACCGGGCAGGTGTTCCGTTGCTTGAGATGGTGAGCGAAGCCGATCTGCGCAGCAGCGAGGAAGCCTATGCCTATTTAACAGAAGTGCGTAAACTGGTCCGGTACCTGGATATCTGCGATGGCAACATGGAAGAAGGCTCCATGCGTTGTGACGCAAACATCTCCGTCCGGAAAAAGGGTACAGAAGCATTCGGCAGGAAAGTAGAAGTGAAGAATATGAATTCCATCCGGAATGTGCAGCGTGCAATCGAATACGAAGTAACGCGCCAGATAGATCTTCTGGAGAAGGGCGGAACCATCGTGCAGGAAACGCGGAGCTTTGATGCCGCTGACGGAACTACTTTTTCACTGAGAACGAAAGAAGACGCCAATGACTACCGATATTTTCCCGAGCCAGACCTTCAACCGGTGGTCATTACTCCGGAGCTTATAGAAAAGATACGGTCTGAACTCCCTCCCCTGCCTCATGAATTATTTTTAAAATATACCGGCGCGTTCGGACTCTCTTCTTACGACGCCGGAGTATTGACGGATCAGAAAGGAATTGCATTGTTTTTTGAAGATCTGCTCCGTTTTACCCCACACACAAAACAAGCAGCCAACTGGATTATGGGCCCGGTAAAATCCTGGATGAACGAAACAACACTCGAGATTAACAACTTTCCCATAGCTCCCGAAAAACTTGCATCTCTGATCGGACTGGTGGAAAAGGGAACCATTAGTCATTCAGCAGCAACACAAAAACTGTTTCCCGCCCTGCTCAAACAACCGGCTAAAAATCCTGACGCTCTCGCCGTGGAGCTGAACCTGATCCAGCAGAGTGATCAGCTCGAGTTGCGGTCGATCGCAGAACAGGCGATCGCCAAGTATCCGGAAAAAGTGCAGGAATATAAGAGTGGGAAAACCGGCCTGGTGGGATTGTTCATGGGTGAACTGATGAAATTAAGCAAGGGCAAGGCAGATCCCAAACTTGCCAATAAAATCCTAACTGAATTACTGAACTCAAAATGAAAACAACCTCACTTCTCTCCCTGCCCGTTTCTCTCTTGTTGCTCTCCTGCGGGTCTTCGGAAAACAATGTTCCGGATGCATACACCATGGTCAGCGGAGGCCTCACCAACCGCGGTTCGGATTCTATCTTTCTTTTTGATGTCAACTCTCAGCAGGCCGTAAAAGTTGCAGCTTCGTTTGTAGATCAGGATGGGAAATTTTCCATGGGTATTAATGTAACCGAGCCCGGATTTTACCGGCTGGGGTCCGATGAGCGTAACTTTGCTATGCTGGTGATCAGTCCGGGTGAAAAGATTTCCGTCACCGGTGACGCTCAAAATCTCGGATATACCTACACCATAGAGGGATCTCCCGAATCCGGTTTGTTCAGGGAGATCAACGGATATTCCATGGAACTCTCCAAAAGGAAATCAGCGATTGCCACTAAAAAAGACTCCATTATCCAGACCTACCAATACCTCGTTGGAAAGAACAATAACCAGAAATACATTGATTCACTGGATAAAGCCATGGAGCCTGAATTCAACCGGCTCGATTCTGCGCTGACACCCCTGATCGCTGAAGGAATTGACAAAGCCAAATCTTTTATTGAATCTCACCCTGCCTCCTTCGCCAACCTTGTTGCCATCGGTTTGCTGAATCAGGAGTCTGATTTTCCGGAGTTTTTAAAAGTGTATGATCAGCTGAAGGCCAAATATCCTGACAATAAAAACCTCTCCGGTTTTTACACATGGATCGAAAGCAAGAAAAAGCTGGCGGTGGGATCGGAGGCTCCGGATTTCACACTGGCCGATCCGGATGGCAATCCTATCCTTCTCTCTCAGTTCCGTGGTAAAGTAACACTGGTGGACTTCTGGGCCAGCTGGTGCGGTCCGTGCCGCAAGGAAAATCCAAATGTGGTGAAAGTGTATCAGAAATATAAAGACAAAGGGTTCGAGATATTCGGCGTATCGCTGGACGACAATAAAGAGAAGTGGCTTGCCGCCATCGCTGCAGACGGGCTCGCCTGGAAGCACGGCAGTGAACTCCGCGGATGGAATTCCGCCGTTTGCCAGATGTACAATGTGCAGTCCATTCCCTTTACGCTGCTGCTGGACAAAGAAGGAAAAATCATTGCCTCTAATCTGAGGGGAGAAGCTCTTGAACAAATGATCGCGAAAACGCTGAATCCATGAAAAAAAATATTCTGTTTCTGCTGCTGATTCTGACCTTTTCCCTTCGCTCCCAGAAATCCTATTTTCAGCAGGAGGTAAATTATACGATCCAGGTTAAACTGGATGATGTGAACCATGAGCTGGACGGGAACATTTCCATTGTTTACACCAATAATTCTCCCGATAAACTGAATTTCATCTGGATGCACTTGTGGCCGAATGCCTACAAGAACAATCAGACGGCCCTCGGAAAGCAATTGCTTGAAAACGGCAGTACGCGTTTTCAGAGTGCGCGCGATGATGAAAGAGGATGTATAGATAAACTTCAGTTCAAAGTGAACGGACAGGATGTGGAAGTGGTTCAGCATCCGGACTGGATCGATGTCTGCCAGATTTTCCTGACCCGGCCGATGGAACCCGGAGAAAAAATTATCATCACCACCCCCTTTCATGTGAAAATTCCGATCGGTGTTTTTTCCCGAATGGGGCATATCGGGCAGCAATACCAGATCACACAATGGTATCCAAAGCCGGCCGTGTACGATAAACATGGATGGCATCCGATGCCTTATCTTGACCAGGGAGAATTTTATTCCGAGTACGGAAGTTTTGATGTCTCCATCACCCTGCCTGAAAATTATGTCATCAAAGCCACCGGCGATCTCGTGGACGGTGAAAAAGAGTACGAGTGGTGGAGAAAAAAGGATGAGGAAACCCGCAAGAAAAATTTTGAAGAAAACACCACACTGCCGAACGGAAAAGAGACTCCACTATATAACGATGAGTTCCCGGAATCGTCAGCTAATTTTAAAACACTCCGGTTCCGGCAGCAGAATGTGCACGATTTTGCCTGGTTCGCTGATAAGCGGTACAATATGCTGCGCGGAGAGGTGGAATTGCCACACAGTAAGAGAAAAGTGGAAACCTGGCTGATCTTCACCAACGGCGAATCAAAACTTTGGAAAGATGCCGTACCGTACATCAACGATGCCATCTATTACTATTCACTGTGGAACGGCGATTACCCTTACGCCCACGCTACCGCCGTTGATGGAGCGCTAAGCGCGGGCGGAGGAATGGAATATCCCAACATTACGGTCATCGGTCAGATGAGTAATCCATTTTTACTGGAAACGGTGATCATGCACGAGGTGGGACACAACTGGTTTTACGGAATTCTCGGATCAAACGAACGACAGCATCCCTGGATGGATGAAGGCATCAACTCATTCAACGAGAACAGGTATATTGAAACAAAATATCCAAAAGCCGGCATTTTGGGAGAATCGGATCCTGCATGGTATACACGTCTGGTGGACCTTGACAATGTGCTTCATAAAGAGCAGTACTATTACAGCTACCTGATCGGCTGCAAGGTGCGAAAAGATCAGCCCATAGAAGAACAGTCGGCAAAATATACTCCTTTCAATTACGGGGGCATCGTATATTCCAAAACCGCTATCATGTTCGATTATCTGATGGCCTGGCTGGGAGAACAAACCATGGACAAAGCCATGCAACTCTATTTTGACACCTGGAAGTTTAAACATCCTTACCCGGAAGATCTCCGTTTCGTCATGGAAAAAGTTTCCGGAAAAGATCTCGGCTGGTTCTTCGATGAAATCATCGGTACCACGCGACGGATTGATTTTAAGATTACAGGCGTTGAAGAACGTGACGGCAAGTACACCGTTACGGTTAAAAATACAGGGGAAATAACTGCGCCTGTTAACCTCTATGCATTCCTTTCGGCAGATTCAACCGGCACGTCTCTGGGATGGTCGGAACCACTTGCGCCGGGAAAATCATTCTCCTTCACCACCGATGCAAAAGAAGTGCGTTATTTCAGGATTGATCCCCGGCTCGACATTCCGGAGTACAACCGGAATAATAACATTATGCGCAGCCGGGGAATTCTGAAAAAAACAGAACCCCTGCAATTTAAATTCATCGGCAGCCTGGATTCCCCTGAGCGTACGTCTCTTTATTGGGTTCCTGCCGGCGGATGGAATTATTACGATGGGGCCTTCGCCGGCCTGGTCATGTACAATAACCTTATTCCGCAAAAACACTTCGAATTTACCGTAGCGCCGATGTTCGGCCTCTACAGCCGGAAACCCATCGGGATCGCCGATGCTTCCCTGCATTTTCATCCCCAATCGCTCTTCAGTGACATCACCTTCTCGGGTCGCGTGAAAAAATTCTCCTATCACGATTTCCCTTCCAGCCGGGAATTCATGGCTTTTCGACACAGCGCTCACTTCGTTTTCCGAAACAAAAATCCCAGAGATAATAAATCTCATTCTGTTACATTAAGTGATCACCGGATCTTCGCGGAAAATTTTGCCGTGCGCATGGAGGGAGCGGGTGTAACATTCGATCCCGTTACGGATGAAACTGTTGTTCAGCAGTTCACCTACCAGCTTCGTGTTCCGCATGCGATTCACGGCTGGAACACAGGAGTGATCGCTGAATATTCCAAAGATCATATGAAACTGATGTGGAAAGGAAATTTCCAGTATCATTTCGTCCGCCTGAAACGCAGCGCCGAACTCCGCCTTTCCGGGGGAATGTTTTTGCAGGACAACGGTGCCGCCGCCGATAAATATTCCTTCCGCCTGAACAATGCCACCGGCGCCCAGGATTATCTCTATGAAGATGCCTTCCTCGCACGCAATATGACCGACGGTCTTCTCTCCCGGCAAATCGGACCGGAGAACAGTAACTTTACCTATGATTCGCCCGTGGGCGTTAATAAAAAATGGATGGCGTCGGCGCATCTGCGAATTGGTATACCGCGTGTGCCCCTGCTGAAACTGTACGGCAGCTTCGCTTTCATTCCTGAAGACAGTGCCGCTTATCAACCGACACAGTTCGAGGCCGGCGTATTCCTCGGAATCCTCAACGAAACCATTACGGTTTACATTCCTCTGGTATTTTCGGAAGACCTCGCGAATGATATAGCTCTTTACGGATGGAAACGATGGGAGCTGATCCGCTTTTCCCTCGACCTGAACCGCGTGAATCCCCTGAACATGATCCGCAATCTTGACCTCTGATAAAAAAATATACTTCGCCTCCGATTTCCACCTCGGGGTACCCGACCGCACCTCCAGCCTGGAACGGGAAAAAAAGATCGTCCGCTGGCTGGAAGAAATACGAAAAGATGCGGCTGAACTTTATCTCATGGGGGATGTATTCGACTTCTGGTTCGAGTACGGAAGCGCGGTGCCCAACGGGTACGTGCGGCTGCTGGGAAAACTCGCGGAACTTTCAGACGCGGGAGTGAAAATCCACTGGTTCACCGGAAACCACGACATGTGGATCTTCCGGTATATCCCTTCGGAAATCGGTTGTACCATATACAGGAAACCGGTACAAAGAGAACTAAATGGTAAAAAGTTCTTTCTCGGCCATGGGGATGGTCTCGGACCGGGAGATCAGGGATATAAATTCATAAAGAAAGTGTTCGCCAGCAAGGTATGTCAATGGCTCTTCGCCCGCCTGCACCCGAATTGCGGACTCCGGCTTGGAAATTATTTGTCGCGGCGAAGCCGCATATCCACCGCCGGAGCAGATGAGAAATACCTTGGCGACGAAAAGGAGTTTCTTGTTCGTTTCTGCAAAGACACCTTGCAGCGGGAACATTTTGACTACTTCATTTTCGGACACCGTCACCTGCCTCTCGACAAGGAAATTGGAGCTACCTCCAGGTACATCAACCTGGGTGAATGGGTGAATTACTCAACCTACGCTGTTTTTGACGGAGAACGATGCGAACTGAAGAAATTCGACAAGTAGTTGGAATTCAACGTGCTTTTCAATAGGAATCCTTATTAATTCATAGGAAATCCACCCCGGTTTACCCTCCCTGCAGACCTGTTGGTCGAATTTTCCCCTTAATCGTTGCAGGTACCGGGCGCTGAACCTATCTTGTAGCCTGAAAATGAACCCTTTCCATAAGAATACTGCCGTAAGCAACCCACAGGGTACTATTCATGTCTATCCTTTGAGTCACAATATGTTGTAACAGACACCTATTCATCTTCTATGAAAAAATCAGTACTGATTTTCATTCCGGCTCTTTTGTTCAGTCTCGCAGTTTCCGCCCAAAGCGTGGCCAACTACACTGCGGTTCGCACAACAGGAATCACTTACAGTTCTATTGCAGCATTCGGAACCATCGTACCTTCCTGGCGCGGGCAGTTTGTTAACCAGAACGATGATAACAGAAGTAATCCTGTTGCTCTCGGATTTGACTTCTGGTATTGCGGAACACGATACACCCATTGCAATATCTCCATCAATGGATTTATTGATTTCTCGAGTACCCCATATAACGGCAATGCGCCTGTGAGTGGTGACCCGAATACCACCGGTTCCTGTCTGTGCGGGGGATTTTATTCTTACCGTGAGCAGGGCTCTACCCTTTGGCAATCTCCAACTTGTGGAACAGGAAGCCCTCCCACCTCCTATGAAGGTACTTATTGGGCATTGGCAGCCATGTACTGCGATTTGTGGCCGGCCAACGGAAACCAGGCGCTGGCATACAGCATCCGCTATGCCACCACCGGAGCAGCGCCCTACCGTTGCTTCACTGTAGAATATGCCAATATGGATGATTGGTCCAGCCCTCTGCTTTCAGATTATAATTTTCAGATTAAAGTGTACGAAACCACCGGCGTAATTGAATATGTATATGGTACCATGACGCCCGCAGTTGGTTCTCCTACCCCTTATTCCTGTGGGATCAACCAGAGGATATTTACCAATCCTCCCGCTGCATCCGAGTTACTGGCGCAGCAAGGAACCAATTCCAATACTTTTAATAACACGATTCCTGCATTAAGTACCGCTGTTCCCACCCCGAACAGTCAGATCACCTTTACCCCCGTTTGTCCCCTGAACCCCGGATCGGTACTTACATTTTCCGCCATTGGAAATACCACCATGACCCTGAACTGGACAGACTGGGCAGCTAATGAAATCGGTTATGCAATCTATTATTCCACCGATGGTGTAAATTATTACTTTATGTCACAAACCGCGGCAAACGCCACTTCTTACGTTGCCACGAACCTCACCTCCCCTACCTATTGGTGGAAAGTGTACGCTGTTACAGAAGGCTGCATCAGCACACCCATCACCGGAACACAAGCCACCGTGGCCGGAGGTGTTTTCTTCACCGTTGCTTCCGGAAACTGGACTAATCCTGCCATCTGGAATGCCATGGCCGTACCCACAACAGGAGATAACGCAACTATCTCAAACGGTCATACGGTAACCATTGACGCCAACAACCAGGGCTGTTTTGATCTTACTGTTAACACAGGTGGCGCAGCCTCTCTGCTGATCCTGGGAAATGCTGCCTCCAATTACACTTTTAATATTCTCGGAAACTTAACGGTGAACACCAATGGTACCTTCCGTCCGAATAATACCGTGAACGCCACGCATACCATCAACCTCACGGGCAATATTGTGAATAACGGAAGCATTACCATGCGGCCGGTTGCCAACCGCATAGCGAATTTTGTTTTCAGCAGAAACGGGAACCAGACCATCAGTGGCACGGCGGGGGCCGGACTTAACGATTACAACCTTATCACTCTCAATATGGGAGCCTCTGTAAGTAACACTTGTGAAGTCACATCTTCAAACTTCTCAGCACCCTCCAACTTCCTGGCACTAAGCAACGGAACCTTTAAATATTCCGTTCCTGTAAACGTACAGAACATTGACATTTTTACATCCATCGCTACAATTCCTTACACCGCCGGTCTTTGGATGAATGCACCTAATTCTACCATGTACGCACATTCCACGCTGAACTTCCAGGGAGCTATTACCTGCAGCGCGGGAATTTTACACGTGGGAGATGCGGCGGATGAGATGCTGCAATCCGATGGAGCGCTGCTAACCGTTTCAGGGGGCATAGTTACAGTTGCTGGCCGGCTTGATCGCCCCAGTTACGTTGCCGTTACCCACGTTTCTGTTACAGGGGGAGAGTTGGTACTGGCCCGCTTCAGTTCAACATCTACTACCAAGCATCCATTCCATGTGGATGTGATCGGGTCTTCCTTAAATTGGACAGGAGGCATTATTAGGTTAACAAGGGAGGGCGGTACAGGAGCCCAAGACCTAGGATATAAAAATTCAGGTTGTCTTCTCAATTATAATATCACAGGGGGGATTTTACGAATTGGAGATGGTGCATCTCCCGCCGGTCAAACTATGGAGATCAATTCAAATATTCCCATATTTAACCTTTTAGTTAACAGTACCAACAGCCCAACTGCCAAAATTGACACCTTTAACCTGGTTGTTAAAGGGAACATTACAATCAACACCGGAGGAACGCTCAACACCAACAACAAGGATATTTATGTAGCCGGGAACTGGACGAACGATGGCACCTTCCAGCAGCAATTACGGCGTGTGTTTTTCAATGGAACCTCTGCAACAACACAGAGCCTGGGCGGTACAACCGTTACCACTTTCCATGACCTGCATATCAATAACACCGGAACCGGAGGAGTAACGCTGAATGTTTCACCTACGGTTCAGGATAGTCTGGCAATGACAAACGGCAAGCTGCTTCTGAATGGCCAAACAATAAATGTAACCAGCGACAACCTGAGTTCCATCACCCGCACCAACGGATGGATTGTGTCGGAGAATACAGGAAACCTCAGTAAAGTGGCATGGACCATCAACGGAATACTGGGAAGCCGCACGATTCCTTATGGTACCACGGGAGGTGTGTATATACCCTTTACCTTTAACATGACGGCCGGAAGCGGCGGAATTCTCACCACCTCCACCTATGGCACTCCCGCCACTAACCTGCCCTGGCCCACTGCTCCCACCGCCGTTCTTAACCTGAACAGCACCACCGGCCTCCTGCCCGATAACCGCGACGCCACCGTGAACCGCTTTTGGCAGATTGACCACACCGGAGTTACTCCCACAGCTACCCTTACATTCAGCTACGACCCTGCAACTGAGTTACCCATTGCTCCTTACAACCTGCCCGCCGATCAGCGCGCGCAGCGGTACGAGTCCTCCACCAACAAGTGGCAGCCTGCACTGGGCGGACAAACTACAACAGCCAACTCCGTAACGGTTCCCGGCGTAACCACTTTTTCACCCTGGGCGCTGGCCAGTAACCTTTCGCCGCTGCCCATCGAGCTCACACACTTTAACGCTACCTGCGTAAACGGCGCCATGCTCATTGAATGGGTAACGGGCTCCGAGACCAACAACGACTTCTACACCCTGGAACGTACTTCCGACGGGGTGAACTTCGAAATTGTAGCCATTATTGACGGAGCCGGAACTACTTCCCAGATGTCGTTCTATCATTTCACCGACGAAACTCCGCTTCCGGGCATCTCTTACTATCGTCTGAAACAAACCGACGAGAACCAGACTGAAACGTGGTCTGACCTGATTGCCGCCAACTGCGAAAGCAGCGGGGACCTCGGCATCACGGTACTGCCCAACCCTTCTACAGGTACCAACCTGGTTATCCAGGTACGCACCGAATCCGAAACTCCTGTTATTGTTTCCATCGTTAATAATCTCGGACAGAAGATCCTTTCCGAACAGGTGGTAACGGATAAAAACGGAGTGGTGTTCCTGAATGTAGAACTCCCGGAGGAAACCAGTGCCGGTGTTTATTTGGTGAACGCGGTATCCGCCACGCACCAGTACAGTTCCAAACTGGTTATCCGGAAATAGAAGGAATCAGATGGCCGCTTTAGCGATGAGCTCCACCAGGCGGTGCGAGTAACCGGCCTCGTTGTCGTACCAGCCTATCACCTTCACCAGGTTACCAACCACGGAAGTAAACTCTGCATCGAAGATCACCGAGTGCGGGTTGCCGATAATATCCACCGAAACAATAGGATCTTCCGTATACTGCATGATTCCCTTCAGGTAACCTTCCGCTGCCGATTTGAATGCCGCGTTGATTTCCGCCCGCTGCACAGGCTTAGTGAGCACGCAGGTAATATCGGTGAGCGACCCGTTGGGGACGGGCACACGCATTCCGCAGCCCCCTAATTTACCCTCCAGGTGGGGGAAAATCCTGGTAATGGCTTTGGCAGCCCCTGTACTTGTAGGAATAATGCTCATTGCTGCCGCCCTTGCCCTGCGCAGGTCCTTGTGGGGGGCATCGTGCAGGCGCTGATCTCCGGTGTAGGAATGAACCGTAGTGATGTATCCATCCTCCACGCCCCACTGCTTATCAAGCACATGAATCATGGGTGCGGCACAATTGGTGGTACAGGAAGCGTTGGAGAGAATAGTATCTCCGGAGAAGAAGGTATTATCATTTACTCCCAGCACAAGTGTTTTAACCGTATTATCCTTCGCCGGGGCCGACAGGATCACCTTTTTTGCTCCCGCTTGCAAATGGCCGGATGCTCCGGGTGTATCAAGAAATTTACCAGTGCTCTCCAAAACAAGATCAGCTCCTAAAGCCTTCCATGGAATGCCGGAAGGATCCTTCACTGCCGTTACGGGAATCTTCTGTCCGTTCACGAGTAACGCGTCCTTTTCGCAGGAAATCTCCCCCTCCGTAATTCCGTGTACAGAATCATATTTGTAGAGATGTGCCAGCGTGCCGGCATCGGTAAGGTCATTGATGCCTGCGATCCGGAAACGGGGATCTTTCATCATGATCTTCATGGCCATGCGGCCTATACGGCCGAAGCCGTTTATCCCGACAGAGATCTTCTTCATTTCACAAAGGTATATAAATAAAAAGGCCTCCGCTTTTGGGCGGAGGCCTGAGAATGAATTCAGCGGGATCAGTTCGCCTTCACAAATTTAGCTACGGCCTTTTGTCCGTTTGCAACCACTGCCACAAAGTAGGTTCCGCGGGCAAGATCACTCACGTCCAGATCCTGGATATATGATCCGGCAGACATCTTTCCGAGCTCTATCAGTTTCACACGTTTACCGCTCAGGTTATAAACTTCTATGTGCGCTTCACCGCTTCCCGGCATAAAGAAGCTCACCTGACCCTGTTCACTCATAGGATTAGGGAATACTTTCACGCTGGACTTAAACACATTAACCGCATTGCCGCCGAAGGGAGAAGGCTCCACACTCATGGGCTGAAGAAGGGTATTGCTGGAATAAATTCCACGACCATGTGTACCCACCCATAATTGTCCGGTATTGCTGACAACCCAGTTACGGGCCGTTTGCTGACGGATCATGAGCGTAGGCACATTAGCCATGCCGTTGATCTCCTTGGTCCAGGTGGGAGAAGAAGCAGAAATATTATTAGTGGTCCAGGTGCCGAATTCTGTAGCAATAATGGCTGCATTGGCGTTAACCATATCCACTACCACATCATAAACCGGCATTGCGGGCAGGTTGCCCTGGCGCGAAGCAAATTTGGTAGGATTGCTGCTGCCGGTACTGATCACCGCAATGCGTGCCGTGTCGCAGATATAAACGTGAGTTCCGCCGGTATAACCCCCGGTGGTAACAACCAGGCGATCATTATTATTGGGATCTACCCCAAGTCCGGTGATAGCGGTATTGGAGAAGTGTCCGAGGCGGGTTGTTCGTACAATGCAATCGGTATTGCCTCCGGAAGCGGAGTCCACATCGGCATTGCCGGCAGAGTCAACCACCGTATTCAGGTTATCAATTCGATAAACATGTCCGCTGGAGGTTCCCACATAAAGATGATCTCCGGTGTTGCTCCAGCACATGGTCTGGATTTCGCCTCCAAATGCCGGACTCAGGATATTTCCCTGCAGTGTACGGCTCTGCCCACCCCCGATTTTAATCCATTCAGGGCTGGTTGCAAAGTTCAGCGGATGACGGATCAGATAACATGCTCCGGTAAAACCAACCGCGAGTTTGGAGACCACAGGATCAAGGATTCTAAGTGTATCACCCGGATTAATAGTTCCGGACACAATATGGTTAACAGGGAAATTAGCAGAGTTGGAATTCAGCACCAGGAGATCTCCATTCGTATAACGCAGGGAGTAATCCACATTAATTACTGCATTGGCCGAAGGTACGCTGGCAAAAGTTACGGTGCATGCGCCCGTAATATAATTGATGGTATTCACCCCGGAAGTATTGATGCTTCCCACCAGTCCGCCGGATCCGTTATCGGTCACTGTCTGGCTGCCAACCGTGATGGTTACAGAATTAGGAACGATTTCCGCAGAAGCCTGCGGGAAAGGAAGGGTGGTATTATACTGGGCATTGATTCCGTCGGCTGAACCTACAACAAAAGACATTGGTGCGTTCACGAAAGTGATGGAATCAACCGCATTGGGATCATTAAGGTTTTCATAAAGTACGAAAGGAGTAACAAAGGATGCGAAAGGCGGAGTGCCAAGGGCTGCATTACCTCCCACACGTGCGTTATAAAATGTTCCCATGGACTGGCCGTAGTTCGATGAACGATACACGGCTCCGTAATACGAACCGGAGAACATGGCTGCAGGATTAACAAAGGAGATTTCGGAATAGGCTCCGTCGCCCCCTGAAACTTCATCAGCGGAGAAATAGTTATTTCCCGTGTGATCTACATACTGCGTTCCGTTGTCCTGCGTTCCGCCCATGTATTCATTTCCGGATTTAGACATTGCCACGGAATAGAACTGGGTAACATTGTAACCGTTGTTCATGGGCTGGAAAGTCAGTCCTCCGTCCATCGTACGGAAAACACCACCGTCGCATCCTATGTAGAAAATATTTCCATTGCCCGGCCGGAATACAATCTCATGCTTGTCGGCGTGAACGTACCAGGGGTTAAAAGGACTCTCGATCTGGCTATCGGCCAGATTCCATTGTCCGCCATAGGGAGGATTCGAAAGCGTTTCTTCGTAGGTCCAAAGTTCAACACCACCAAGAACGATCTTATTCTTATTGCCCGGGTAAACCGCAATAGCGCAGTCGTATCGTCCCTGGCTGCCGCCGAAAGGCTGGAAGGTAGATGAACTGCCGCCCGGACCGATCAGGTACCATGTAGTTCCTGCATCTTTGGAAACATACACACCGTGCAATAAGCCTGAGGTTTTAACCACACAGGCATACACGTAATTAGGATCATCCGGCGAATAAGCCAGTGTAGTTCTGGAGTGGGTTACACTTGGAAGCTGATTCCCTCCGGTAGAAATACTGGTAAAGGTTCCGGGATCTCCATTGGGAGAAAGGTAGACCTTGCCGGCATAGGACACAATCACCTGTCCGCTTGTAGAAACCGCCACATCCGTTACTTCTCCATTGGCGGGAGAGGTGATCCCGGCTGTCCAGGTAGCTCCACCATCACTGGTGATCATCAGTCCCTCCGAAGTTCCCGCATAAATGCGGTCGGCCAGGGTGGGGGAGGCAGCCATATCATTGACCGCTGCCCAAACGATGTTGGGGTTATTAGGAGTAGTGGCAGACACGATTCTGTTGAAAGTAGCTCCGTTGTCGGTAGACTTCCATACACCTGATCCGACCATTCCACCCGCTCCGGTTCCCATGAGATAATAAAGACCCTCACCGGTACCAAAGTAGATATCGCCGTCGGCTCCTTGTGTGATAGAAGACACGCACATGTTCACCATCGTATCCTTGTAGATGGCCCAGTTGGTACCACCGTTTTCAGATATCCAGAGTCCGCCGGCAACTCCCCCGGCGTAGATCTTTGCCGGATTGTTCCGGTCAATCAGAAGCGCACGCGTACGGCCACCCACGTTGCTGGGTCCCATTTCAGACCACTGAAGATTCAGCGGCGCTGTGAAAATGGAATTACCTGCCGGCCGGTTGGCATCTATAGATGCCTGTACCATATTGGCATAGTTCAGTGTATTCGTATTCGCATCCTTCCTCAGGTTGAAGAACCATTGAACACTGCCCTGATAGGATTGGTCGTAGGCTGCCTGATTGAGGCCATCAGCACCGCTCCGCGGAGCAAAACGTGCAGACTGATCCATAAGAGCCGAGGACACTACCAATGCCGCAGAACCGGCGATTGCAAGGCCTAGCACAGAGAAAAGAATACCTTTCGTTCTCATGACGTATTTATTTAAAGTTAAGGGGACGCTTACCGAAATTCATAATCCGGCAAATATAACCGGCCGGGCCATACAAAGATAATATTCAAAACCCTTTTTTTCAAAAAAAATGAGGCAGGATTCCGGCAAATCAAACTACGTGCTTTTCAGCATGATAGGAAGACCGGACAAGCGGGCCGGATTCCACGTGGCGGAACCCTTTTTCGAGAGCCACCCGGCGAAATAATGCAAACTGCTCAGGCTTAATGAATTCCCTGACCGGCAGGTGCTTGGAGGAAGGGGAAAGGTATTGCCCCAGGGTGAGCACATCACATTCCACCGACCGGAGATCATCCATTGTTTCATAAACCTCTTCAGTGGTTTCACCCAATCCCAACATGATTCCGGATTTGGTTTTGAGACCTGCTGCTTTAGCCTTTGCCAGGACTTCCAGGCTGCGGTCAAATTTCGCCTGAATTCTCACCTGCCTGGTGAGTCTTCGGACTGTTTCCAGATTATGAGAAAGGAGGTCTGGACCCGCGTTTAGTACAAAGGCGAGGTTATCCCATTTCCCGGCAAAGTCGGGAATAAGAGTTTCAAATTTTGTCTCCGGACTTTCCTGCCGGATGGCCTCAATTGTTTTAACCCAGATGGCCGCTCCGCCGTCGGGCAGATCATCCCTGTCAACGGAAGTGATCACACAGTGCCGGATATTCATAATTCTGACGGAGGCTGCTACCCGAGCGGGTTCCTGTTCGTCCACCGGAAAAGGGCGCCCGGTGGCTACAGCACAAAAACCGCAGGAGCGCGTACAAACATTACCCAGGATCATAAAGGTGGCCGTGCCTGCGCCCCAGCATTCGCCCATATTCGGACAGTTCCCGCTTTCACAAATCGTGTGCAGCTTGTGCTTATCTACCAGGGATCGAACCTTCAGATATTGAGGACCGGTGGGCAACTTTACTTTCAGCCATTCCGGTTTGGAAATACCTTGTTGCCTAAGCTGCTCAGGGGTTACACTATCGCTCATGAGAATAAAAGGTCAGAACCAGCGCCGGCCCCAGGTAAAGCTGAGGTAAAAAGTAACATAAGCAGACCGGTTATGTTCGTTGGCCATGATGGGAATAACTTTCGGATAAAGATCGAAGCAAACGCCTGTTTCGAGGGAGCGGATCTCATCGTCGAGGTCGGCATGTTCGAAATTCAGGCCGAGTTTGGCGTTGGCACCAACATAGGCTTTGATTTCACCAAAACCTTTAAAATAGGGTTCCCGTCCGTAAATATCTTCCTTGCGGTGAAGTTCGGGATCGTATTTTTCAGTAGAAACAATGTACTCATTCGGAAGGCCGGTGGGATCCGGTTTTAGAATCTGAAGATAGACCGGTTTGGCCATCGCAAAAGAAGCGGCGAGGAACGTAACGAGATTCACTTCCACTCCCCTCCTCTGCTGTTTCCCGAAAAGTTGAAAATACGTTCCGACTCCCGGGCGGATCATATGAACAACATTCAGTTTGCCGTAGAAATAACCTTTGGAATGATCGAAACGTTCATTTACCGTACGCACTTCTTTGGGATGCTTGTAGCTGGCAATTTCCAGTTCGAAGATGCCCCGTTTGAAGCCGGTGATATGTCTTCCCCGGCGGAAATTGAGCCCGAAACCGTTGGTATGTGCAAAAACACTGAATGAAAAATCGTTCTTATAAAGCAGTTGAACGTCCTGCTCCCCAATGGGGTTAAACCCTCCGGCGGTATTCTGCTCTTTCTCCTGTCCCATGAAAAACAAGGGGAAAAACACGGCAGCCAGAAAGAAGAATATCTTTGAAACGCAGAACATGGTAACGAACAAATATACACAATATAAACCTAAGTATCAGAACGGATGAAAACATCAAAAATTGTTTATACAGGCGGTCTCCGGACGAAGGCGATCCACCTGAAATCGCAGCAGGAGATCATCACCGATGCACCGGTGGATAATAACGGAAAGGGGGAGGCATTTTCTCCGACCGATCTGATGAGTACTTCACTGGGATGCTGCATGGTGACGATCATGGGAATTCTGGCAGAGCGAAAAGGATGGAATATTGAGGGAACCGAACTGGAGATCACGAAAATTATGGGAACAGAACCGAGGAGGGTAACCGGTATCCGGGTGGAGATCAGCGTGCCGGCGCGTAGTTTTTCGGAGAAGGAGAAGCAGATGCTGGAGAATGCGGCGAAAACCTGTCCTGTTGCATTCAGCCTGCATCCTGAACTTGAGCAGGACATCAGCTTCGTTTGGGTAAAATAAAAATCCCGGACCGACCGGTCCGGGATTTCAGGTATTTAACCTTTTCAGGCTTTATGCTGGGAAGAGGGGGCATCCTGGTGGGCACCTACTCTCTTGTAATTTTTATTCTTACCGTAAGCGTCACAATTTCCTTTGCCACATGATACAAGTACCAGGGCAGAGATAGAGAGGATGGCCAGCGCTTTCTTCATGATGTGTTTTTTAGGGGTTGTTATACGGGTTTGGTGATTTCGTGCTGATTAGCTTTTTTTCCGTAGGCCGGACAACGTTCGTGTGTTTTACATGAAGCAAATGCCATGGTGAACAACGCTGCGATCATTAGGGAAACAAACACTTTTTTCATAAAAAATCTTTTTCTATCCCTGCCATTCATTTTCAGGGTCATTCAATCCAATGCTTGCAAAGATAAATTTTCAGTCGTATAATCCAAATCTGTAATAAGCCTTTATTTATCAACAGCTTTCATGTGAATATGTTGATGTGATAGCTTTGAAGTATGGTAGAGAAACAGGCGGACCCGAAGATTGAGAGCAGCTGGAAAGATCTGTTGCAGGAGGAATTCAGGCGGCCTTCGTTCCTGAAACTGAGGGAGTTCCTCAACGCTGAGAAGAAGCAATTCCCGGTTTATCCTCCTTCTTCTCTGATTTTCAACGCATTCAACCGAACGCCGGTGGATCGTGTAAAGGTGGTGATCATCGGTCAGGACCCTTACCACGGAGCTGGGCAGGCTCATGGTTTAAGCTTTTCGGTTCCTGACGGGGTAAAGTGCCCACCCTCGCTGGTAAACATTTTTAAGGAGTTAAAAAGGGATCTCGGGCTGGAGATTCCCTTTAGCGGGAATCTGGAGAAGTGGGCAGACCGTGGTGTATTGCTGCTCAATGCCACGCTGACCGTGAGGGCAGGAGTTGCGGGCTCCCATCAGAAAAAAGGCTGGGAAGAATTTACGGATAACGTGATCCGCAATCTCTCGGAGCAAGGCAAGGGCATTGTCTTTCTGCTTTGGGGGAATTTTGCGAAACAGAAGATCAGCCTGATCAACACCGACCGGCATTTTATTCTAACGGCTGCGCATCCATCTCCTCTGGCTGGAGGCGCATTCGCCGGGTGCGGTCATTTTTCAGAAGCGAACCGGCTGCTGGAGTCGGCAGGTAAAGAGCCTGTGAACTGGGATCTTAACCCGTGAATTATTATTAATAACCTTTCGGACAAGCAGAAAAGGGGCGCAAAAAAAGAGTAAATTTGTCAAACCCCTTTTTCGGTGCCGGGCAACACCAAATACATTTTTGTAACAGGCGGCGTAACCTCCTCTCTGGGAAAAGGGATCATCGCCGCATCCCTGGCCAAATTACTTCAGGCACGAGGATATTCCGTTACCATTCAGAAGCTGGACCCTTATATCAATGTTGATCCGGGTACATTAAACCCCTACGAGCACGGGGAATGTTATGTTACGGACGACGGAGCGGAGACCGATCTGGATCTGGGCCATTATGAGCGTTTTTTAAACGTTCCCACCTCCCAGGCTAATAACGTAACCACCGGCAGAATTTACCAGAGTGTAATAGAGAAAGAACGTCAGGGCGATTATCTTGGGAAGACGGTGCAGGTGATTCCCCATATTACCGATGAGATCAAACGATGGATACGGCTGGTGGGAAAAACTGGAAACAAGGAGTTTGTTATTTCCGAGATCGGCGGAACGGTGGGAGACATTGAATCGCTTCCATATATTGAAGCAGTACGTCAGTTGAAGTGGGAACTGGGGAAGGATTGCCTCGTTATCCATTTGACGCTGATCCCATATCTTAAGGCATCGGGTGAACTAAAAACCAAACCCACACAGCACAGTGTAAAAGTGCTGCTCGAATACGGAATTCAGCCCGACATTCTGGTATGCCGGACGGAGCATCCGCTCTCCGCGGAACTGAAAAAGAAAGTGGCTTTATTCTGTAATGTTGAAACCGGGTCGGTGATTGAGGCCATTGATGCTTCTTCCATTTACGAGGTGCCTGTGTTTATGGAAAAAGAACAACTGGATCTGGCCGTACTGAAAAAACTGAGTTTGCCGGCCGCGGAGAATATTGATCTTGGGAGCTGGAAAGATTTTCTTCACCGTTTGAAAAACCCCCGTTCCGAAGTAAAAATCGGCCTGATCGGAAAATATATTGAGCTCAAGGATTCCTATAAATCGATTGCGGAAGCCTTTACCCATGCCGGCGCCATGAATGAATGCAAGGTGCGGATCGAATGGATTCATTCCGAATCACTCACGGAAGATAATGTAGAGGAGAAACTCAAGGGCCTTAAAGGCATCCTGGTGGCACCCGGCTTCGGGCAGCGCGGAATTGAAGGAAAGATCAGTGCGATCCGGTATGCCCGTGAGCAAAAAATTCCATTCCTCGGAATATGCCTTGGCATGCAGTGCGCAGTGATCGAGTTTGCGCGTAACGTGCTGGGATTCCGGGATGCCAATTCCACGGAAATGAATCCCGGTACCACCAACCCGGTCATCGATTTGCTGGAGGCGCAGAAAAAAATCACACATAAAGGAGGAACCATGCGTTTGGGTGCCTACCCCTGCAAAGTGGTTCCCAATACCCGCATCTCGGAAGTTTACCGCAAAGCCGGCGAGATTTCGGAAAGGCATCGCCACCGTTACGAATTCAACAATGAATACCTTGCAGACTTCGAAAAAAACGGAATGATTGCCAGCGGAATCAATCCGGAAAGCGGCCTGGTGGAAGCGGTGGAACTCAGGGATCACCCCTGGTTCATCGGGGTCCAGTTTCACCCTGAGTACAGGAGTACCGTGCTTAATCCGCATCCGCTTTTCGTTCACTTTGTAAAAGCCGCCATCCAGGTTACCTCTCTGCAGGCCACCGCCTGATCCTCCCCTGTTTATTGGTTTTTTTTGGCTAGCTTTGCCCACTTTTTTATGCAGGGCCTCGATAAAAATTCCATTTTAGGTATATTGATCATCGGTATCATTCTGTTCGGATGGTTGTATTATTCTACTCCTTCCACCGACGAGTTACAGAAACAGAAACGCTACCAGGACTCACTGGCGCTTCTTGAAACCAAACTTACTCCCCCCGACACTGTACAGCAGAAAGTGAACGATACCACCCTGGTGGCATCCGCTGAACCCGACTCCGCTGCGCTGGCAAAACAGGACTCCCTTGTACGCGCAAACAAGGCAGAAACCTTTGGCAGCTTCGCCGGAAGCACCGAAGGCAAAGAAGAATTCCTGACCATTGAAAATGATTTTATGGTCCTTACCCTTTCTACCAGGGGCGGAAGGATCACCGATGTACAATTGAAAGAATACCTGACGTGGAAGAAAACGCCGCTTCACCTTTTTACAAAAGACTCCTCCTATTTCGGACTGGAACTGGTTACAGATAAGTCACAATTCAATACGAATGACCTTTACTTTACTCCCTCCGGCCCCTCCTTCAAGGTGACCGGCAATGAGAGTAAATCCTTTTCCATGACACTTCAAGCCGGAGAAGGCAAGCATCTCAGGTACACCTACACATTGAAAGGGAACGACCACCTCTTAGGATTCGACATTCAGCTCAAGGGGATGGAAACGGTGATCCCGAAAAATCAGGGATTGATTGATCTGCATTGGAAACAGGCCACACCCTGGCTGGAAAAAGATCTCAAAACCCAGAAACAATACACCACGGTCTATTTCAAATACCCGGAAGAGAAGTCAGATTATCTGAGTGAAAGTTCGGATGACAGCCTGAGCCTGGGCGCGCCTGCAGAATGGGTCGCCTTCAAGCAGCAATTCTTCTCCTCTATTCTGGTACCTGCGTCACCTTTCGATAAACAGGGGGCGTTTGTGTCTTCTTATTCAGGAATTGACAGTGCGGGAGTTAAAAAACTCAGTGCGGTGCTTCCCATTGCGTATAAGCACCAGCCGATCGAGGATTTCAAAATGCAGTTCTATTTCGGTCCGAATCACCACAAGCTGCTGGAGAGTTACGAAAAGGGGTTTGAATCGGTCATACCGCTGGGATGGGGAATTTTCGGATGGGTGAATGAGTTCCTTGTGATACCGATTTTCAATTTCTTTGATGGTTTCGGGTGGAATTACGGTTTGATCATTCTGCTGCTGACTATCATCCTCAAGATACTTCTCTTTCCCATCGCGTACCGCACCTATTTGTCCTCCGCCAAGATGCGGGTGCTTCGCCCTGAACTCAGCGAGATCACCAAAAAATTTGAAGGTAAAAGCCCAATGGAAAAACAGCAGGCCCAGATGGCGCTGTATAAAAAAGCCGGCGTAAATCCATTATCAGGCTGCATTCCCGTTTTGCTGCAGCTTCCTATCCTCTTCGCGCTGGTAAAGTTTTTTCCTGCGTCTATCGAATTACGCCAGCAGGGGTTTCTATGGGCCGATGACCTTTCTACGTACGACAGCGTGTGGGATTTTGGTGTGATTCCTGTGATTCACACCGTCTACGGTGATCATATGAGCCTGTTCGCAATTCTGATGACAGTTTCCACCTTGCTGTACACTTATTCCAACTCCCAGCTGATGGGACAAAACGAACAGATGCCGGGGATGAAGTACATGATCTACATTATGCCCGTCATGTTTCTACCCTTCATGAATAATTTCTCAGCCGGACTGAGTTACTATTATTTCCTTGCCAACATGATCACATTCGGGCAAACCTGGGCCATGCGGTTTGTAGTAGACGAGAAAAAACTCCATGCCCGCATCGAAGAGAATAAAAAGAAGCCTGTGAAGCAGTCGAAATGGCAGAAGCGGCTGGAAGACATGCAGCGCCAGCGCCCGGGATCCACGCGCAAGAAGTGATTATTTATTTCCCAGTACGATAAACAAATAGGTAACGGCGATCGGAGAAACGATGATGGTGGCATCGAAGCGGTCGAGTATTCCACCATGCCCCGGCAAAACATTTCCTGAATCTTTAACTCCGGCCCGTCGTTTCATCCGTGATTCCACCAGGTCGCCCAGGGTAGCCGCAGGTGCTACGATCAACGCGAGCCCCATCCAATGCAAAGCGGAAAGCTGAGGAAAAAAGAACGAAAGAATATAAGCAGAAGCAACGCAGAGCAGTGCGCCGCCAATGGTTCCCTCCCAGGTTTTCTTAGGAGATATCCGTTCCAGCAATTTTCTCCGGCCGAACGCTCTGCCGCTGAGGTAGGCAAATGTATCGTTAGCCCATACAAGGATCAGGGTACCCAGAAACAGCGGATAGAATTCATCCCATGGTCCGAACAGATCCGATCCATAGAGCAGTGTCCAGGAAGAGAGAAAAAGGGTGCTGTACAGCATTCCCTGCGGAATCACGCCAAAAATAGTATCACTCCGGCGATCTGATATAAAAAGACTTACGATCATCACCAAAGCGGCAAGCGCAAGCACCGCACTGATGCTGAATAGAACAACACGGGTATCTGCTTCCCGTAAAAAAACGAAAGAATAAGCGAAGAGAAAAAAAAGAAAGCCTGATAAAAAAAGAAGCGGGATCCGGAAACGCGGAGCAATCCGGTCCTTGTTCATCAAAAGGAATTCATTCAGGCCCATTAGCGAAGCAAAAAAAAGCAGGGCGAAAAAAGTATAAAATGAATGCCAGGCGGCCAGCACTACTGTGGCTACAAAAGCGGCACCGGTTAACGCTCTTACCAGTATCTCTGACATTTTCAGTTCCGGTCAATAAGGATCACATAGATTTCCTTCGGACCGTGAGCCCCCTGTACCAGCGTTTTTTCAATATCCGCGGTACGGCTCGGGCCAGCGATGGAAGAGATCATGGAAGGCAGTTCGCCCTTATACCGCTCCCGGATTAACTTTAATCCATCCTTCATATTCATAACAATCTGGTCGGTGAACGCAATCACCAGATGATAGTGCGGATACACGGGCAATCTCCGTCCGCTTGCCTGTTTGCTGCTGATCAGTACCGCACCCAGGCGGGCTACGAGGCACTCGCAACCTGTAATTCCAACATTGGATGATATCAGATCCTTCTCCTCGCTGGCAATGGTAAGTCCGGAAGAGAATAGCAGTTCATGAATGAACTGGTCGGAGGAAAACAATCCGGTCCAGCCGTTTTCATTAACCAAATTGCGCACGACCTCTGCCGCATCGGTAGTGTTTTCGCAAAACAGGAATTTTCCGTTGAGGGCGGTAAACTGCCGGGCAAAAACCTCCTCCGGCGATTCCGGAGGAATAACATAAATTTCCGATTCAATATCCAGGTTTGCGGGATTCTCCGGAACGCCCTGAATCAAAGCTGCCCGCACCTTTTTCAGTATCTTTTCCCTGGATTTGGAATCTTCCATGAATCAAAAAAGGGTTGGGTTGGGGCCGTCCTTAACAGGCTCTTCCTGTTTTGTTTCACTGTCCGGATCTTTTTTCGGAACGGAATGCGTTTCACCGTTCTTCTTCTCTATTTCAGGCAGAAGAATCTCCGCTTTATAGAAAGGTCGTTTTCCGAAAATGGTTTCAAGGTCCTCTTTGAAAATCACCTCCTTCTCCAGCAACTGGTTTGCAAGTTGCGTGAGTTTATCCTTATTCGAGGCGAGAAGCTGTTTGGTCCGGTTGTACGCTTTCTCAATCAATTTGCTCACTTCCTCATCTATTGTCTGGGCCGTTTTTTCGGAATATGGTTTCTGGAATCCGAACTCAGTCTGTCCGGATGAATCATAGAAACTGATATTGCCCAGTTTCTCATTCAGTCCGTAATACACCACCATGGCGTATGCCTGCTTGGTGATTTTCTCAAGGTCGCTGAGGGCTCCGGTGGAAATTTTACCAAAGGCGATCTCTTCGGCGGCACGACCACCCAGGGCTGCACACATTTCATCAAAGAGTTGTTCAGTGGTGGTGATCTGACGCTCTTCCGGGAGGTACCATGCCGCTCCGAGCGAACGGCCGCGGGGAACGATGGTAACTTTTACGAGTGGAGACGCGTGCTCCACCAGCCAGGAGACAGTAGCATGTCCGGCTTCATGAAACGCTATGACTTGCTTTTCCTCTTTTGTGACAATTTTATTCTTCTTCTCCAGTCCGCCAACGATCCGGTCAACGGCATCAAGGAAGTCCTGTTTATCCACTTTATTTTTCTCTTTACGGGCAGCGATCAGTGCTGCTTCATTACAGATATTAGCAATATCTGCGCCGGAGAATCCGGGTGTTTGGCGGGCCAAAAAGTCAATATCAACACTGGTATCAAGTTTGAGCGGCCGCAAATGCACTTTAAAAATTTCTCTTCGTTCGATCAGGTCGGGCATATCCACAAAAATCTGCCGGTCGAAACGTCCGGGTCGCAGCAGAGCCCGGTCGAGTATATCGGCCCGGTTGGTGGCGGCAAGAATGATCACTCCGCTGTTTGTTCCAAAGCCGTCCATTTCCGTGAGGAGCTGGTTCAGCGTATTTTCTCTTTCATCATTCGCCCCATGGGAAACGCTGCGCCCGCGCGCGCGCCCGATGGCATCAATCTCATCAATAAAAATGATACAAGGTGCCTTTTCTTTTGCCTGACGAAAGAGATCACGCACACGGGAGGCGCCCACACCCACAAACATTTCCACAAAATCAGATCCTGAGAGAGAAAAGAAGGGCACCTTGGCCTCCCCGGCTACTGCTTTTGCCAACAGGGTTTTCCCGGTACCGGGGGGTCCCACGAGCAATGCGCCTTTAGGAATTTTGGCTCCCAGAACAGTGTATTTTTTGGGATTCTTTAAAAAGTCAACGATCTCTTTGAGTTCGACCTTGGCTCCGTCGAGACCTGCCACATCATTGAAGTTGATCTGAACGTTGGTATCCTTATCGAAGAGCTGGGCTTTAGATTTTCCGATATTAAAAATCTGACCCGGGCCGCCTCCGGAAGGGCCGCTCATACGCCGCATGATAAAGACCCAGAATAAAACGATCAGAATAATAGGAAGTATCCACCCCAGGTGATCACCGAACTCCACCCGCTCACGGTCGGCAGGAATGATGCGGCTTTCCTGGGCAATATCCTGCTGGAACTCCTCCACTGAAGCCATGAAGTTTCCCACCTCAGGGATCCGGTAATAGTAGTGCGGTCCCCGGTTCGCTTTCACTTCCGCATGAGCCTTTTCAGATACGAGGTAAGACGTTTTGATAAAAATTTCCGCCTCCCGCTTATTGATGATATCTATTTTGTCTACCTGCTGGTTGCGCAGCAGTTCAGATACTTTCTGGAGAGAAATTTCCTTCGGTGTACCTTTAAAGTCAAGGAAACTAAGCCCCAGGAGCAACACCACCAGGATCACGTAGATCCAGTAGAAATTAATACTGTTTTTAGGTAGTTGCGGTTTCTTTGGGAGCTTGTCTTTGATCCCTTTATATTGCCCCTTTTGCTGACCCTGCCTGTTCTCGCTGTTCTCGCTCATGTTCCTTCAGTTCTTGATATGGGAAATCCCTGCGTCAGCCCAAAGAGATTCCAGGTTATAAAATGCCCGTGGCTCCGGCTGAAAAACATGGGCCACAACAGAGCCGTAATCGAGAAGAATCCATTCCGCATTTTCATGCCCTTCCGAATGCCAGGGTTTCTCTCCGGTTTCCTTTTTAACTTCCTCTTCAATAGCATCTGCAATGGCCTCTACCTGTGTACGAGAATTGCCCTGACAAATAATAAAAAAGTCGCAAACCGACGTGTTAATCCCACGAAGATCCATTACCACTATATCCGTCCCTTTCTTCTCCCGTATTCCGTCTGCAACGGCTGAAGCCAAAAGCTCCGAAGGATCTTTGGTTTTTTTCACTACCCGGGGCTTCGTGCGCCCCCGGCTTGCTTTTTTTACTACTTTTTTTGCCATACTGCTTGTATCAAAGTTAGTCAAATTTACCCAACAAAAGCCTTAATTTTAGGGACTTCCACGTCCTATGTCGACTCTCTTCTTTGGTCATTTTCATATTCATCTGGATTCTACCGACTCCACCAATTCGCATGCCATGCGTTTGCTGGAAAATGAGGAAATCCCGGAAGGGGGCATTGTAAGTGCCGGTGTACAGACGGCGGGTCGCGGGCAAAGGGGCTCACAATGGGAAAGTTTTCCCAATGAAAACCTGCTTTTCACATTGTTATTGAAGCCTGCCTTTTTGGGGATCGGCGAGCAGATGATGCTCACTCTTTTTGCCTCACTCGGCATCTGCAGCTACGTGACAAGCCGTCTGAAGAATACTGATAAAGTAGCAGGTGTGCGGATAAAATGGCCGAATGACATTTATTACGGGGACCGGAAACTGGCAGGTATTCTGATTGAAAATCAGATTTCAGGCACATCAGTCAGGCATTCCCTTACCGGAATCGGATTGAACCTCAACTCCCGGATGAGCGAGATGCCCTTTCCTTCCGTTTCGCTCCGGGAGATCACCGGAAAGCTTTATGATGTTCGTACAGAGCTGACAGAGCTGGCAGGTCACCTGGAAAGTTATTACCTGCGCCTGCGGTCGCAGCACTACGGTGATCTGAGGGAAAAATATCATTCTCTGCTTTACCGCAAAGACGAACCACAACGGTTCCGCAGCGGAACATGCGACTGGACGGGGATTATACGGGGAATCACTGATACCGGATTACTCCTGGTGGAGCGGGAAGGAAAGCTGGAGACATTTGCCCATAAGGAACTGATATTCCTTATCTGATCTCTTTCATTTTTGATGCGAGAATATTAAAAAAGTTCGAGAGCGGTTTTTCCACCATCATTCGCATCATAGGGTTCATATCGGATTCAAAAATAAGTTGTCCGCGGCTATGACTTCCGTTGGCAGAGATCACCGCATTCAGTGTGAAAGAGAAAGGGATCTTTCCACCATGCGACACAATCGAAATGCGCTCGTTGGGCACCCGTTCGGTGATCTTCATTCCGATGGTGGCCATACCGTTAATCACAAAAGAGCACTCATCCGCACTTGCCTTCCAGTCGGTGACCTGCGGAGGCATCATTTTCCCGAAATTGCTGAAGTCGGAGAGAAAGACGAACACGTTCTCTTGTGAATTCTCAATATCTACGACCTGACTTTCGATCTTCATGTATCACTTTTTTCCCCAGCCGGAAGGATCATCCCGCCATGCCTTCAGGGATTTTAGCTGTTTATCTGTTACATAGCCGGATGCCAGCGCCTGCTGCATCAGGATCTCATAACCGCAGAGCGTAACGAGTTCACACTTCGACTTTTTAAAATTATCCGAAGCGGCTTTGAAGCCATAGGTAAAGATAGCGCTCATGCCTTTGACTTCGCAGCCTGCCTGCCGCAGGGCATCCACTGCCTTGAGGCTGCTGCTGCCTGTAGATACCAGGTCTTCGATCACCACTACCGACTGACCCTTGACCACATCACCCTCGATCAGATTCTCCATGCCATGCTTTTTGGGCTCCGGCCGGACGTAGATGAACGGCAGACCCATATCCTGTGCCACCAGCGCTCCATGCGCAATGGCTCCTGTGGCCACACCCGCTATGACATCCACCTTTCCGATGCGCTCATTGATTACATTTACAAATTGCTGGCGGATATACGTGCGGATCTTGGGATAAGACAGGGTCTTCCTGTTATCACAATAGATCGGTGAAAGCCACCCGGAGGCCCATGTAAAGGGTTTGTCAGGTTGTAAACGAATTGCTTTGATTTGGAGCAAAAATTCAGCAATTTTAAGCGCTGATTCCGTTTGATGGATCATACTCCAAATATAACGGGAAACAAGGCACCACGTTCTAATGATAAAAATTTTTCTTCAGGACCGATCCATGACCATCGTCAGGGATGCACCCCGGACGGCTCCCGGCAAAGGAGTTCTGATGGTTCATTCCGACTCGGTGGGAACCACATTGCAGGCTTTCCGTGCCTTTGAGCACAATCACTTGCTGGAAAACATGCTCTTGATTCATCCGAATCCCATTTCGCATATCGGGGAATTGAAGGAGCGGATGAAAACGGTGATTGCCGCAGGAGGTATTGTGCAGAACGCGAACGGAGAATTGCTGATGATATTCCGAAAAGGCAAATGGGATCTGCCGAAGGGAAAGCTGGAACCCGGCGAATCACCGGATGCGGGGGCCGTTAGGGAGGTAATGGAAGAATGCGGTGTGCCCCTGCCGGAAACAGAAGGATTCTTCGGCCGGACATATCACGTGTATAATGAAAAAGAAGAGCCGATTCTGAAAGAAACCTGGTGGTTTAAAATGAAGTTGCAAAATTCTCCGGCTCTGCACGCGCAAAAGGAAGAAGGAATCACAGAGGCAGTTTGGGCAGATGAAAAAACGGTAACAGAGCGAATGCCGTTTTGTTACGGCGCGATCGGAGATTTGCTGAAACACTGGATGGAAAGAAACAGGCAGTAGCCGCTACAACGGAATCTACCAGCCGGAAGCCAGTACATCGGCGAGGTGCATGACTTTCAGCGGCTTTTCCTGTTTTTTAAGGTAACCTTCCAGGTGAAGAAGGCAGGAAAGATCCGTTGAGATCAGGTAATCGGCACCGGTGGCCAACGCATTGGAACATTTCTGCTCCGCCATGCCAACGGCAATGGGTTCGAATTTTACAGAGAAAGTGCCGCCGAATCCGCAGCAGGTTTCTGTATCCGCCATTTCGATCAGGTCAAGTCCCTGCACTTTTGATAACAGCAGCCGCGGCTCGTTCTTGATTCGTACTTCGCGCAGCGCACTGCAGGCATCATGGTAGGTTGCTTTTCCTTCAAACTTTGCTCCAAAATCCGTGAACTTTAACACATTCACAAGAAAGTCCGAAAGTTCAAATATGTTTTTCTGTAATTGTCTGCATTCGTTGTGCAATACCGAATTATTAAACATTTCCGGGTAATAATTCTTCACCATTCCCACGCAGGAAGCTGAAGGAGCAACAACATAACGATCGTTCTGGAATTCCCGGATAAACTTCTCCCCTACCGCCTTGCATTCATCCCAGTAACCTGAGTTGAAAGCAGGCTGTCCGCAGCAGGTCTGCTCCGGGTTATAATTTACAACACACCCTGCCTTTTCAAGCACTTTGACCATATTAAAGGCCGTTTGCGGATAAAACTGATCTATGAAGCAGGGAATGAATATATCTACGATCATACCGGGGGGGCGTATTCTGGATGCGAATATACGAAGGAACAGGGGCTTTTACTGATTTTTTGACATTGAAACCCTTAACAGCAGTAAAAACCCAACTACGAAAAAAAGTATCAGTGCCAGCACTGCACTTCTCATATCCCAGAATTGTTCGATGAGCGCAAAAACCGCCATTCCGCAAACAGTACACAGTTTATCGGTTACATCAAAGAAGCTGAAAAAAGAAGCATGATCCTCTGTATCCGGCAGTAGTTTGGAGTAAGTGGAACGTGACATCGCCTGTATTCCTCCCATCACAAAACCTACGAGGCCGGCCACCACGTAAAACTGAACGGCGCTGCTCACAAAATAAGCTGCAACACAAACCAGTATCCATATCAGCACAGCGGCGCTCAGCGTGAAAACATTGCCCTTGACCGCCGACAACCTGGAAAATCCAACAGCCCCGATGATGGCCACAAACTGCAGAATAAGAATTGTAGTGATGAGCTGGGAAGAAGAGAGATTCAGGACCTTGGAGCCAAAAAGGGTAGCAACGAGCATGACTGTCTGCACGCCCATATTATACACAAAGAAGGCTGACAGGAACTTCGCCAGGTATTTATGCTTTAGGAGCTGCTTCCGTACCTTCATCAGTTCACGGTATCCGTTCAGCAGGTAATTTCCCGAGGGCGACCGGTTGTACAGATTACCCGGCAGTAATGCGAAAGGAATTTGCGCAAAACCTATCCACCACACACCAACAGAAACAAACGACCAGCGGAGGGCGTCCAGTTGTTCTGATTCCTCCGCCGACATCACATAGACAAGATTGAGGATAAGCAGAATGGCACTTCCGAAATATCCCATTGAGAATCCCCGTGCGCTCACTCTGTCTTGTTGCTCCGGGGCGGCAATTTCCGGAAGGAACGCATTATAAAAGACGAGTCCGCCGTTGAAACCGATATTTGCCAGCATCACTGTTGCAAGACCCAGCGTGATGTTACTGGCAGAAAAGAAATATAAGCCCGCACAGGCCAACGCTCCGATGTAGGTAAAGATCATCAGAAATCCTTTTTTTCGGCCAGAATAATCTGCCACACCGGATAGGAGCGGCGCCAGAATGGCGGTAATCAGATTGGCTGCAGCGAGGGCAAGGGTATAAATCGCTGTGTTCTTGAACTCCATCCCGAAGACCCATACCGTGTCACCGGCTCCGTCTTTCGTAAGGTTTTCATAAAAAATGGGAAAAAGTGCAGCCGTAATAACCAGGGGGTATGATGAATTTGCCCAATCGAAAAATGTCCAGGCGGTAATGATCCTCTTATTTCCTTTAACTTCTGACATCAGAACCAGCGTCGGTAGACCTTAGACTCCTGAAAACGTTTGTAGAATTTCGGAATGGGTGGAGAGAAACGCCAGCCTATAGTAAACTCTCCGTAAAAAAATGTCTGATCCCATAACATATATTTATCTGCTGTTGCCCAGTTATTGCTGTCCCACTTTCCCAAAATTCGAATAAAAAATCTGGGGGCATTATACCCGAAGGCCGCCCTGGCGTCCTGACTCCAGCCCATTTTACCAAGATCAGCGATCTCTCCTTCACGCGAGGAGTAATACTGCCGCTGCAGATCAAACATTCCGTTCAGTGAAAGATTCAGGAACCATCGTTTGCGGACCACAAAATTTACAGAGCCTCCGCCACCAAGACTCAGCCCGCTGGTTTGAAGATTATTCCAGTTTCCCCATAGCGAGTCATGCACGGAACGCAAGGCAGAAGGGATCAATCCGCTGTCGGACCATGCCCGGTTGGTATAGATCGTTCCCGCCAGCATCCAGCTAAAAGCCGTTTTGAGCTGACGTGCAACAGAGGCATAAGACGATCCGAGGGAAAACTTCCGGTTATTGAACGTATACAGCAATTTAGACTTGAACATAAAAATGGACATACTTGGATCATAATAGAACTGCGCTCCGGAATCCTTCGGGATGTATCCGTACACAGGAACCCCTTCGACGGTATCAATGAATGAATTCTCATCGTAGAAACCCTGGTACTTTTTGATGCTGTTTTCGCTGCGGAATTTCCCTGCGTTAAAGTTCAGCGAAAGACCGCGGTACTCTGTTTTACCTCCCAGGGGATCATTTTTAACGGGATAGCTATAGAAATCAAAACCCACACCCAGGATATCGAAATCAAGACTAAGTCCCAGGGAATGTGCAGAGTTCGCCTTGAACTTGACATCCTTATAATTCAGGAAAGTGTCTTTAAGAAAAACCTCGAAGTGCTTTTCCGACTGGGTGAGTCCGATGACCAGCTTGGTAGGATACTTTGTAATATAATTCGTATCGTATTTCAGGGAATTTACATCCGGGCTAACCGTAACGGAAGGATTTCCGTTCTGGGCAAGACCGGATCCGGAGAGCATACTACCAGCACACAGCAGGCAGAGTATTTTACTGCGGATCATCCTTTGACAGAGGCGCGGATAATATTCAATGCTCCACCAGCTTTGAACCATTCGATCTGTTGGGCATTGTAGCTGTGATTCACTGTGATCTCGTCTTTACTGCCGTCGGAGTGCGTGAAAAGCATTGTAAGCGGTTTTCCGGGAGTAAAAGAAGTGAGTCCGACAATATCAATACTATCGTCTTCTTTTATCTTGTTATAATCCTCTTTGTTTGCAAAGGTGAGTGCCAGCATTCCTTGCTTTTTGAGATTGGTTTCATGGATGCGGGCGAAGGATTTTACCAAAACCGCGCGAACCCCGAGGTGACGCGGCTCCATGGCAGCGTGCTCCCGCGATGAACCTTCTCCATAGTTCTCGTCGCCAACCACCACCGATCCATAACCCGCCGCTTTGTAACTGCGCTGCACTTTAGGAACGCTTTCATACTGTCCGCTGATCTGGTTCTTTACGGAATCTGTTTTCTCATTGAAGAAATTCACCGCACCGATGAGCATATTATTAGAAATATTGTCGAGGTGTCCCCGGTATTTAAGCCAGGGGCCGGCCATTGAGATGTGATCCGTGGTACACTTACCCTTCACTTTGATCAGAAGTTTAAGGCCTGCAAGATTGGCACCTTCCCATGGGCGGAACGGATCCAGCAGCTGAAGGCGATCGGATTTCGGATCTACGATCACCTGAACGCTGGCCCCATCCGCTGCCGGAGCCTGGTATCCTGCATCTTCGACAGCGAATCCTTTCAGTGGCAGCTCATTACCGGATGGCGGATCAAGTTTCACCTGTTTACCTTCTGAATTGGTGAGCGTATCGGTCAGCGGGTTGAATGTCAGGTCACCCGCTATGGCGAGTGCCGTAACCAACTCCGGCGATGCCACAAAAGCATAGGTATTCGGATTTCCGTCGGCCCGTTTCGCGAAATTCCTGTTAAATGAATGCACAATGGTGTTTTTCTCACCCTTACTTGCCCCTGCTCTGTCCCACATGCCAATGCAGGGTCCGCAGGCGTTGGCGAACACATTTGCGCCAATATTATTGAAGGCGGCGATATATCCGTCGCGGTCAATGGTATAGCGAACCAGTTCCGAGCCGGGGGTGATAGTAAACTGAGCCTTTGCTTTTAGCTTTTTGTCCACAGCCTGTTTCGCCAGTGATGCTGCGCGGGAAATATCCTCGTAGGAGGAGTTGGTACATGAACCGATGAGTCCGACCTCTACTTTCAGGGGCCAGCCATTCTTAACGGCCGTTTCCTTCATTTTGGAAATCGGAGTAGCCAGGTCAGGAGTAAAGGGGCCATTGAGATGGGGTTCCAGTTCGGAAAGATTAATTTCCAGCACCTCGTCAAAATATTTTGCCGGCTCTGCATAAACCTCTGCATCTCCCGTAAGGTGTTCTTTCACTTTTGATGCCAGTTCTGCAATGTCTGCCCGGTTGGTAGCACGAAGATAGCGGTCCATGGAAGCATCATATCCAAAGGTGGATGTAGTTGCACCGATCTCAGCGCCCATATTGCAGATCGTTCCTTTTCCGGTGCAGGAAAGCGATTCGGCGCCGGGGCCGAAATACTCCACCACCTTATCTGTTCCACCCTTGACAGTTAGCAAACCTGCGACTTTCAAAATAACGTCCTTTGCAGAGACCCATCCACTCAATTTACCTGTAAGTTTCACGCCGATGAGTTTCGGCATTTTCAGTTCCCAGGGAAGTCCGGCCATTACGTCACATGCATCTGCACCACCCACACCAATGGCGATCATGCCCAGCCCACCTGCGTTCACCGTATGAGACACCGTTCCGATCATCATTCCACCCGGGAAGGCATAATTCTCCAGAATAACCTGGTGAATAATTCCAGCACCCGGCTTCCAGAAACCGATGCCATATTTATTGGATACGGAGGATAGAAAATTATAAACCTCCTGGTTCACCTGAACCGCCCGATCCAGATCCTGACGGGAAGAATCTTTTGCTGTAATAAGGTGGTCGCAGTGCACCGTTGAAGGCACTGCCACTTTCGGACGACCAGCCTGCATAAATTGCAGAAGCGCCATCTGAGCAGTTGCATCCTGCATGGCCACACGATCCGGTTTAAAATCCACATATGACTTCCCGCGCTCGTATGCAGCCTGAGGCAATGCATCAGCAAGGTGAGCGTAAAGTATTTTCTCTGTAAGGGTAAGCGGACGCCCCATACGATTTCGCGCTTCGGCAACGCGTGCAGGCAGGTTTGCGTAAACCTTGGAAATCATGTCTTTGTCGTGAGCCATAAGAATGTTTTTTCTCTATGATAAAGGTAGAAAAATGCTAAAACAGGGTGGGAAATATTTTGTAATTTTATCTGATCAGTATTTCATCGATGAAGATGAAGGCGTCCTGGCCCGCAGAGAGGTGCCATGGAGGGAGTTTACCATAATTCACCACTTTTATTCTTACATACCTCACTTTTTTACCCGCTCCCGCAGGAACGGTCATTATTCTTTTTCCGAGGTTCATATCCGAAGAGGGTGAGGTATTCTTTGTATTAACAGGAGGGCCATACGTTTTCCCGTCCGGTGACCATTCAACGATTACTTCCCGGGGGAAATAGATCCAGGATCGTGCATCCTCCAGAAAACTCAGCGCCACTTCACTTATCTCCTTTTCGCTTCCCAGATCAATGATGCAGCACATGTCTTTGCCCTGATAACCCTGGTACCCACCCTTCCTCCATTCGAGATCACCATAGATTCCGTCGATAATACCTTCAGGTCCTCCTGCTGTATATTGCGGATTGTACTCACTTTGCATCTCTATTTTCCATTCCGGATGCGGATGCAGCGAAAAGGTGGCCATAACCAGCTTACTGCTTTTACTCCCGTTTGCTGTTTCGCTGTAGGCCGTAATTGTTTGGGTGTTGTATATCTTAAAAGGTCCTTTATACTGCAGGGCTGGTTTTGACAGATCCGGACTGAGCCGGTACCATATTTTTAACTGAGGATCCGGCGCTGTAAGAGTAACCATAAGAGAATCACGAAAAACTGGGGGACCATTGGCCGAGAAGGCCGGAACGGGAACTGGATTTTGTCCTTCATAGCTGATCATTCCATTATTCAGCAACCCATTTTCCACCTTTCCGGGATCGGATGTCATACTGAAATTAAGTTCCCCGCCTTTCAGAATCTGCTCATGAGTTATTTCCCATTTCCCGTCCGGCGGTTTTCCGTTCACACTGAAACCGGCTACATACGGAGTATTCCCGCCATTGTTGTTTGCCCGGATTGTGAATCTATTACTACCCGATATCAGAATCTCTGCATGTGAGAACAACGGAGATCCGATAGCATAAACAGGCGATCCCGGGCAGAAAGAATAAAACCCGAGTGCGCTCATCACATACCATGCACTCATCTGACCACAATCCTCATTCCCGATCAGGCCATCCGGTGCATTTTTATAAAATTCAGTGCAAATTTTCCGGATCCATTTTTGTCCTGCCGAAGGCTGGCCGGCATAATTGTAGAAATACGTCATATGATGGGAGGGCTCATTTCCGTGCGCATATTGTCCGATGAGGCCGGAGATATCCGCCTGCTCCCTTCCGGTGGTTTTTCTGTTCGTATGAAAGCATTGATTCAGCTTTTGGAGAAACTCCTCATCTCCGCCGTGTGCGTTAATAAGTCCTGCCGGATCATGTGGTACAAAAAAGCTGTATTGCCAACTGTTTGCTTCGGTGTAATTATTGTCTACCCGGTACGGGTCGAAAGGTGTTAGCCAGCCGCCGTTTTGCCGGGGCTGCATAAAACCGGTTGCAGGATTAAAGATGTTCTTCCAATAATGCGAGCGGTCCAGATAATGAAGATAGATCTCCTCCTTTCCAATTGCCCTGGCAAAAACCGAAATACACCAGTCGTTATAAGCATACTCCAGCGTTTTTGAAACATTTTCGGACTCATCATGGGTCTCCAGGAAGCCTTTCTCCTTGTATTCGTCGATTCCCCTGTATCCGGGCAGGTTACTCATTGCCACCATAGCATCCAGCGCCAGCTGCACATCGAAGTCGCGGATACCCTTCATGTACGCATCTGCGATAACAGATACCGCATGGTATCCGATCATACATTCCGTTTCGCAGGATGCGAGCTCCCAAACCGGTAGTCGCTTGGTTTGTTTGTACATCTCGAGGAAGGTCTTGATAAAATCAGAAGTTCGTTTCCGGTCGATGAGTGTTAGCAGAGGATGCAGGCTTCGAAAAGTATCCCACAGAGAAAAAACATGATAATAGTCGAAGCCCTCCGCCGTATAAATCTTTTTATCCATTCCGCGGTAGCGCCCGTCGGCATCCGAAGCCAGGGAGGGATGAATCATACAATGATAGAGTGCTGTATAAAATACGGCAAGCTGGTCTTTATCCGCCGTAACGATATGAATGCGTGAGAGTTCATCATTCCATGCTTTCGCCGTATTTGTGTACATTAAATCAAAGTCAAAGCCGGGCACCTCGGAAATCATATTATTCCATGCTCCTTTTACATCTACGGAGGATATGGAAACTTTTGCGGTCAGTTTATCCGCTTTCATGTCCGAAAAATTCAGGAGCACTTTTACAAATTCACCGCTGTAATAGTTGTCGATCCAGCGCTGATCTCCCATGCTTTTATCGTTCATAAAAACTTCCCATTCAAAGGGCCGTGAAAATTCGATGGCGAAATAGACATTCTGGTTTCCTGCCCAGGCTTCACTCCTTCTAAGTCCTTCCAATCGGGTACTGCTCACGATTTTCACATACGAACCCGGCAGCACCTTATCTCTGTGACCCAAATCAAAAACCACATATTTCTCCTTGCCTTTCCATTCATATTCATGCATTCCCACCCGCTTACCGGTGGTTAGCCTGACATTGATCTCCTCATCGTCCAGTTCCACTTCATAATATCCGGCGGAGGCTTTTTCCTTTTGGTGGGAGAATCCGGAACGGTAATCGCTCCGCAAAACACTTCTTTTACCGGTAGGCATTAGCAGTATATCCCCGAAATCAGAGCAGCCCGTTCCGCTTAGATGCGTATGTGAGAACCCATAAATAACCGAATCAGAATAATGATACCCTGCGCATCCATCCCAACTGCCGTCGACACGTGTATCGGGTGAAAGCTGTATCATTCCGAAGGGGAACGCAGCTCCGGGAAAAGTATGCCCGTGTCCGCCGGTTCCGATGAAAGGGTTAACGTGTCCTGCTGGCTGTTGGGATGCGAGAACACCGGAGAGAAAAAGTACGGCAAGTGTGAGAGATTTTCGCATATCGCAAGTCTTTTTCAGTGGCTCTCCAGTTCCTTATAAACCAGTGATGCTGCGCCGAGTATGGCGGCATCGGCACCCGGAAGTCCTGACCAGTGAATGGTAACTTTATTCCTGTAAATATGCAGCAGATTTTTTTCAAAGCTTTCGAGCGTTGGATGCAGGATCAGATCACCTGCCTTTGCAAGACCACCAAAAAGGTAGATGGCATTGGGAGATGTAAAAGCCACCGCATTGGCCAGGGCCTCACCAAGAATTCTTCCCGTAAAGGAGAATGCTTCTGCAGCCCCGGCCTCTCCTTCCATCGCTTTAGTGTAAATATATTTAGCGTCGATCCCGTCCACCTTCTCCAGTTTTTTCAGCTCCTTATAGGTTATAACAAGCCCCGTGGCTGAACAATACGTCTCAAGGCAACCATATTTACCGCATCCACATAACCTCCCATTGCGTATAACGGTGACATGCCCGAGTTCGCCGGCCATACCATCATGCCCATATACCAGTTCCCCATTCACAACAATTCCGCTGCCTAACCCGGTACCCAGCGTCACGAAAATGAAATCCTTTTTACCTCTTGCAGCACCGAACAACATCTCTCCTATGGCTGCGGCATTGGCATCATTGGTAAGCCATGAAGGGCAGCCCAATTCTCTTGAAAAATAAGAGGCCAGCGGGATCACCCCTTTCCAGGGCATATTTGGTGCGTACTCGATAGATCCCGAGAAGAAATTTCCGCTGGGAGCCCCTATACCAACACCAAGCAACCTTACCTCCGCCGGCAGGATACTGTGAATAGCCGTCGCTACTTCCTTGGTAAACGCTTCGGGATCTGTAAACCGGTTTGTTGCAATACTTCCGCGGGCATGGATCTTTCCGTGGGAATCCACCAAACCGAATACGGTGTTCGTGCCGCCAATATCAATGCCCGCTGCCAGTACCGCTTTCATAGTCAATACCTTTTTGTTTCAGGATGGTTCTGGCGCTGAACCCATAGAAGAGAAGATAAACAAAACATCCCACACCGACAAAATAACTCCACTGGATTCCCACGTTTGTATCGGCAAGGCTTCCCTGTGCCAGGGATATCCAGCCTCCTCCCATAATCATCATGATCAGAAAAGACGACGCGTCATTTGTCTTTTTGCCGAGGCCTGCAATGGCCAGGGTAAAAATGCAGGGCCACAAAGTGGAACAGAATAATCCCACTGAGATAAACGCATACACGCTCACCATACCGCTTCCCAGCATACCTACAAGCAATGCGGAAATACCGAGAAACGAAAAGATCATGAGTTGCCGGGCTGGGCTTCCTTTACTAAGTACCTCCGCAAAGATCACGAGAGGAATCACTGCGAAATAATAATAAAACGGAGTGAGATCTGCGCCGCCGATGAAATTGACCAGCAGGAAAATTCCAAACGCTGCGTAGGGTAATATAAACCGCAGGATGAGTTTTATTACCGGTTTCAATTCCATGGCACCCACTGCGCCCGTCCAACGTCCGATCATCAGACTGGCCCAGAACAAAGACACGTAGGGAGCAACTCCCTCCGTGGGAACGCCCAGTTTCTGTTTCATGAATTCAGGCAGGTTGGCTGCGGTGGCTACCTCCACTCCCACATAAACAAAAATGGCGATCATGCCCATCCAAACCTGCGGATTACGAATCACATGGCCTTCCTGTTTCTGCTCTCCTGTTTCTGCTTCCGCCGGAGGATAATCGGGCAAAGAAGAGAATTTAAAAAACAAGGCCACCAGGATGAAGGCTGCTCCAAGGATCAGGTAAGGCCCCTTTACCGATTCCAGGCTCTCGAGCTTCGCACCGGGGTCAAGAGCGCCGAAAATAGCGAACGAAACAAGTACGGGACCGATGGTTGTGCCAATATTGTTGATCCCGCCCGCGAGACTGAGTCGCTGCGCACCTTTTTTAGGATCTCCGAGATTGATGGCAAGAGGATTAGCTGCAGTTTGCTGAAGAGAAAAACCAAGGCCTACCACAAACAATCCGGTTAGCATCAGGGGAAAGGAAGAAGACTGAGCGGCAGGGTAAAACAGAAGTGTACCCAACGCAGAAATAAAAAGCCCCAGTGCGATGCCGTTCCTGTAACCTATTTCATTGATCAGGTCTCGTTTACGCACCAGCGACAGCACCATATAAATCAGCGAACCCGCGGTATAGGCAATATAGAATGCCACATCCACGAACATAGCTTCCCACTGGCTGAGCTCGAAGTGCTCACGGAAGACAGGAATAAGAATGGTATTACTGGCGGCTACAAAACCCCAAAAGAAAAATACTGAAATCAGGATCATCAGCCCCCCGGTTCCGGAAGGGCCTGAAACTGAATTGCTTTTATCCAACACCGGCATAGCCCTAAAGTATAAAATAATCGTGGAACCCGTTCTCCGGAGTGGTTTCAGGGCACTTGGTATCAGACTTTGGCCGGGGCCAAAAAAGGGATATATTTGCGTCCCTTTTTACACAATCAAAAAACATCAACTATGGCCGATACCGGAGATGTAAGCATCGGAACCTTCATCCGATTTAATAATGAGATCTGTCAGATCCTTGAATACCAACACAGGACTCCCGGAAACCTTAGGGCCTTTTACCAGGCGAAAATGCGGAACCTTAAGTCAGGCAAACTGGTAGAAAACCGCTTTCGTTCCGGGGAACCGGTAGAAATAGTCCGGGTGGAATTCAAAGAAATGCAGTACATCTATCCCGAGAATGAGCTTGTTGTAGTAATGGATAATGACACTTATGAGCAGGTTTACCTGAATAAGTCCATGTTCGGAAACAGTATTCAGTTCCTGAAAGAGGGGATGACGGTAAAGGTGGCGTTCGAAGGAGAGAATCCCATTCTTGCAGAGCCTCCCACCTTTGTGGAGCTGACCGTTACGTACTGTGAGCCCGGCGTAAAAGGCGACACGGCTACTAACACGTTAAAGCCGGCCACGCTGGAAACGGGAGCAGTGGTTAATGTGCCCTTATTTGTAAATACAGGAGACAAGATCCGTATAGATACCAGGACCTTTTCTTACATGGAACGGGTAAAGTAATCAAGCAGACCCCTCCCCGGAGGGGTTTTTTTATATCTATCTTTGAACTGTGAAATTCTCCAGGCTTCATACACTCAAAGAGATCGCGGAGCTGCTGGGAGCGGAGGCGGTGGGAGATCCCGGTCATCCGGTAACAGGGCTCAATGAAATACATTGTGTGGAGGAAGGCGATGTAGTTTTCGTTGACCATCCGAAATATTACGGTAAGGCACTCAACTGTGCAGCCACCACCGTACTGATCAACGCTAAAATGCAGGCACCGGCAGGAAAAGCATTGCTGGTAGTGAAGGATCCATTCAGTGCCTTTAATCGCTTGATCACTCATTTCAAACCCGTGTATCCGCCGCAGAAAGAGATGATCGCACCCTCAGCCAAGGTGGGAGAAGATTCCGTTATTATGCCGGGAGTATTTCTTGGGAATGGAGTTACCATAGGACGCGGTTGCCTGATCCATTCCGGTGTGGTGATCTATGAAAACTGTCATCTGGGGGATCATGTGATCATTCACTCCGGCACTGTAATTGGCGCAGACGCATTTTATTTTAAAAAGCGGGAATCACATTTTGAAAAGCTGATCTCCTGCGGGAGGGTCATCATTGAGGATGATGTAGAGATCGGGGCGCTTTGTTCTGTAGACAGGGGTGTTACCGCAGATACTATTGTAGGAAGAGGAACCAAGATAGACAATCACGTTCAGATCGGGCACGACACTGTAACCGGTGAGATGTGCCTGATGGCTTCACAGGTAGGAATTTCAGGTGTGGTGAAAGTAGGAAACAGGGTTACGATCTGGGGACAAGCCGGCGTTTCCAGCGACATTACGATAGCCGACGGAGCAGTGGTTCTTGCCCAGTCCGGTGTTGGAATGAATCTGGAAGCCGGAAAGAGTTATTTTGGGACACCGGCCGGTGATGCGCGTGAGAAAATGCGCGAACTGGCACAGGTGAAGCGCATTCCTGAAATCCTCGAAAAACTCAAGCGGCTGAAAGCAGACTGACCTTCCGCAACTTTTATCGTTCAATTCATCTCATTGGTCTAAATTAATTTGGCATACCGGTAATCCGGTTAATTTTATATACAATGGCTACTCCCTCCCATAAGTCGTTTTCCCGTTCCCAGCTGATGGAGATCAAGCTCAGTTCGCTGCTTCAAGTTACCAAAGCCATTAATAACAATTTCTCAACGAATGAGTTGTTGGAGATCTTCGAGAAAGTGGTCAGGGAACAACTCAACATCGGCCGGCTTGTACTGCTCAGCCATGATGGATCCTGGAAAACGCTTATCTCTTTCGGGGTTGACAAGGTTCCTGAATTTGATGTGGATCAAAAGCTGGGAGGAATAGAGGGAATTACATTTACCAACATTTTCGATGAAACCGCAAAGCAGCATTCTGATGCTGTGGTTCCCGTGTTTCACAAATCTTCTCCGCTGGCCTACGTACTCATCGGCGATATCAATGAGCAGGAGCTGGAAATGAGTCCCATTATCAAGCATCTGCCGTTCATACAAACGCTCACCAACATTATTGTGGTAGCGGTAGAAAACAAAAAACTATTTAAAGAAAATCTGAAGCAGGCGGCCATCACAAAGGAGCTGGAACTTGCATCAGAAATGCAGAACATGCTTTTCCCGTCCAGCCTTCCATCGGACAAGAACATGGATATCGCAGCCTTTTACCTTCCGCACCGTCAGGTAGGAGGCGATTATTATGATTTTATCCGTTTGAATGAGAATGAAGTTGCCTTCTGTATGGCCGACGTATCCGGTAAAGGAGTGGCAGCTGCCCTGCTCATGTCGAATTTTCAGGCCAACCTGCGTATTTTATTGAGGCATATGAATTCACTCACCGATCTTGTACGCGAACTGAACGCGATTGTTATGGATAATGCGAAGGGAGAAAAGTTTATCACCTTTTTTATCGCGCGTTATAATCAGGTGACAAAAATGCTGAACTACATCAACGCAGGTCATAATCCGCCGGTGTTGCTGAGCGGAAACACAACTACGCTGCTCAGAACCGGATGCACCGGACTGGGCATGCTGGATGAAATTCCGCGCATCCGCGAAGGGCTCGTTCACCTTCAGCCCCCCAGCACGGTGGTTTGTTATACAGACGGGGTGGTAGAAGTGGAAAACAACAGTGGTGTGGAATTCGGTACCGGCTCTCTGGAACAGGTGATGATGAATCACCGAGACCTGAGCATGGAAGAACTGAATGCCATGATCATTAAAAAACTGGACGTCTTCCGGGAATCCCAGTCCTACATTGATGATATCACCTTATTCAGCGCCCGTTTCTTCTGAACCCGGCTGGTGGTAAACTTCCCATGCGACAAGAATTGCCATAAAGCCCCAGAAGGGTGCAGAGGCTTTATCTGTGTCCAGAAAGTTGTTGAGCGCACCGTGAACAAAATAAGTGATCAATCCCAGCAATAACGCTATGATCAGGTTTCGGTACACTCCCCTGTTCATTCTCTTGAACAAACTCACCCCTTTCCAAATCGCCGCCACCCCAATCATCACAAAGGATAACATGCCTAAAACACCGGATTCTGCAAGCGGTCCGATGTATTCGCTGTGTGCATTTCCCCGGTCACCCATATTGGTGGAGATGTAGGTTTTCTCATAGGAAAACTGAAACGGAGCATACTGAAACATATATGTTCCCGGGCCCCAGCCAAAGAAAGGCCGCTCGCGGAACATCCGGAGGGCCGACTGCCACCGGTTGATCCTTTCCATGTTGGATGCGTCTGTAGAAATATTTGAAATAGACTGAATATGTTCGGTAAAATCTGTTGAAGAAGCTTTCTTATTCTTTTCCAGCCGCATAAAAATCCTGTCCTGAAACGTAACCAGCAAGGCAAGACCCGCTATGGCCCCAAGACCTATTGTGAACAATTTAATTCTGAACCACAGCACCAGAAAAACCAAAAGTGCGCCAGCCAGGCTCACCCATGCGGCGCGCGTATAGGAGAAAACGAGTGCTACGGCAAAAAGAACAAGGAGCATCCATGCAAAAAGGCGCTGGGTGCGTGTAAATGTGCTCCATTGAACTAAAACGAACAGCAACGGAAAAAACATGGCGAGCATGGCCCCGTAGGATGTATGGTCGTTATAAAAAGGCGTCATCGCCACGTGAGCCGGTTGTTCGCGGAATCCGCCCTGTGCGTGATTGATGAGTGTGTATAGAATCACGATGGTAAAGGACAAAAGATAGGCCCATAGGTACTTGTTGATGTTTTCCTTCTCGCGGAACAACTGAATCGCTAAAAAGTAAAAGGGGATAATAAACCAAAGTTTGGCGGCAAAATGCTTTAACGATACCAGCGGCATTTCAGACGTAACGCAGGTGACCAGCATCCATCCAAGATAAAACAGGATGGCAATAGTCACCGGATGCCGCACCACCCGGCGGTCCAGGTATCCTTCATAAAGGTATCGGAAAACAAAAATCAGTGTGATCCCGAACAGCAAAGGTTCTGTAGGCACGGAGAGAGCCACTCCAAAGTCCTTTACATCTTTGAGTGTGATGGATAGCGGTGTAAAGAAGACAACCATGTAAAGCAGCTTGTCCATAGAGAAAAGCGCCAGCATTACTACAAGAAAAACACCCGGAAGTAAGTTGAGCCAGAAGAATTCGTAGGCGATGAAATAGGTATTGATCAGGATGAAAATTCCCCCGATAAGGTACAGCCATTTCAGCTTGATTTGTTCTGTCATCGGTTCAGTAACGACGGGAGCGCTCGAGGATGATCACACCAATCACCGCCACCAAAAAAGTAGAGATCATGGAAACTGCGCATATCACCCAACGAATAGGATAGGACTTTTTATCTGCTTTTACCGGTTTCACCACTACGTTCGTATACGTAAGTTCCTTCACCACATCCCGGAACGCATTGTCGTGATCTACTTTCAAACTGGTCAGCGTTTTAATGGAGGCTTCCATGAATTCGTTCAGCGCGATGTAATCGTTTCCCTTTTCCTCCAGATTCCGGATCGAGACCAGGATATCGGAGGTTTTTTTGGGATTATTTCCCAACGACTTGTAATACTCTCTGCTTGCTTCCTTCGCCTGCGACTTATAATCAATAATTCCGAATTTCACCTTAAGCTCCCGGAGCAGACTGCTTACCGAATCGATTTCCACCTGTTTCCGCTGCATCTGCTTTTCGATAATCGAAACCACCTCAAGGGATTTTTTACGATGAAGATCTCTGGTATTTGTATTGAAGTACTCGATCAATGAGAGAATAATATGGTATGCGGAGTCCGGATTTTCATCTAAAACTTCCAGCTCCACTGCCTCAAACTCTGTTTTCCCGATCTGCACATGATCATTGAATGCATCCGTTAACCTGGTAACGCCACCCTTATTCAGCGTATCCACACCGTAATGTTCTGACAGATTATGCTTGTGGATGACCTGGTTCCGGATCTGGTTCGATTGAAAAAGCTGCAGCATTTGTTCCGTTGGAGTTTCAATGCCGTAGGAGATCAGGTTGCTGGGATAAATCACCGCAGACGATTTATATTGTGGTGCAATAAAAACAGGCAGTGAAAAAAACCAGGCCAGCACGCCGGCGGCCAGAACCAATGCTCCCAACTGCTTCTTCCATTTCAGAAGCAGACGAAGAAGATCCATATTGTTAAAAATATCAGCCATTCGTTTCCGGATTGACCTTAGACAACAGAGATCTCCTTACCCTCTGAAAACTTTCAAGCATAATAATTCCAAGAATACTGATAAGGAAAGTGGACCCGGTTGAAACCGTGACAATAATCCACCGCACCGGATATGATTTTTTCTCCGCCGGATAGGCGTAATCCACTACAAATTTGTCCGGCAGATTCTCCTCATAATCCAACTTTGCCTCATCATATTTTGTTTTTATTTCCGAGAGTTGTTTCCGTTGAAATTCCAGATTGTCGCGGAGGGAAACATAGGCCTGACCATACTGGGCCAGTTGCTTCAGTTGATCGCGCAACATATTAGCAGCGGCCGTCTTTCCTTCGAGAATCGCCTTACCCAACGCTTCGTTCAATCGTTCGGCTTGAGATTCATAATCATTCACCCCCAGTTTCATAAGCACATCCAGCGAATCCTGCGTTTTTTTAATTTCCCCGCTGATTTTCCGGTAGGTCGTTTCTACGTAATGAAGTCCCAGTTTGGCACGCTCCTTTTTAATACTACTCATTGTAGAATCGTAGAGCGCGGCAATATCATTGGCAATGTTTGCGGCCTTCAAAGGATCTGTATCCAACACTTCCACTTTAACCGACATAAACTCAGTACGTTCGAAGGTAATGTTGCTTTCATATTCCCTGTACAGATCGGTCATTTTGAAATCACCATCCGGATCAATTTCATAATGATTCATCAGATCGTACTTCTGAATAATCCGGTCACGAATCTTGCTTGAATGCAAAATCTGCAACATCTGCTCTGCATCCTCTTCCTCTCCAAAACGCAGAATATCGTCCTTCTGACCGGGATTCTGACTGAGAAGTGCCTTGGAAACGGAAGAAGTTGTGGATGGGAACAGAATAACCGTTGACTTGTACTTATTAGGTATAGCCAGAGAAACAGCAATAGATGCGACTGCCCCAAGAGCAGTCAGGAGAAGAATGGGCTTTCTCCAGCTGAACAGAAAGACCAGCAGTCCTGTTGTGTCAAAACTCTCCCGAACTTGTTTACTCATAACTTATTGAAAACTAAATCAGTTGCCTTAGCAGAAGGGGATCAAAAGTATGAAAATTCCGCCGATGAGGGGGTAACTGGGCAGGAGACAAAATATTGTGCATCCGACGCCAAAAAATCAGCCGTATTTTATTACGCGGAATATGCCCTTGATGGTAATAAGTCCTGTCAGAAATGCCCATAACACACAGGATACCAGCATAGTACAAAAATTAACGCGCCAATCGGGGTGTATCATTTTAGAAAAATAATTGATACCAACCACACCTGCAGCATACACTACCAGCGTTCCGAGCAGTCTCTTATTCACCTGAAATCGGAAGAATCTCTGAACAATGAGTACCTGTGCCAAAGCAGAGAGACTTTGGGTAATAAGACTTGCGAGGGCCGATCCGTAAGAACTCAGAGAAGGGATGAGCAGAAGATTAAGCGTGATATTGACACCCATCCCCGTAGCCGCCATGATGTTCATTTGCCGGAGGTTCCCGTTCGCTGTAAGCAGTGTGCCGAAGATATAGGTGGTGGAAATAGGGATAAAACAGGCCATCAGCGTTGCGAAGACCGGCTCCGCTTCCCTGACATGCACCTTCCCGTATATTGCTTCCATAATATCGGCCTGGTAAAAAAAGCAGCCCGCTCCGATGACCAGTGCAGGAGTAATCAGTATAGTGAAGGAGAGTTTCACGAGTTGTTCAACGGACTCTTTGTATTTGATCATTCGCGAAAAAATAGGCAACAGCAATCCCGAAAAAAGGAACGCGATCATATTCGTAGCATCTAAAAAACGGTATCCCTGCGCATAGATCCCGGACTCATAAGCACCTTTTCCTTCCGGAAGCATTCGTTCCAGCATCACCGTATCAATCCGGTTATAAAAAGTCATCAGCAGCACGAGCACAGCAAAAGGAAAACTCTTTTTCAGGATCATCACAGAAAACGGGAGACTCCATTTCAGCCGAAGGGAATGCGTTTTACTTACCACGATGAAGAAAGTAACCGCGGCAGTGAGAATATAACCAGCCGTTTGGGCGTACACATAATACATTATATCCATCTCTTCAACCCATCCGCCGTAGAGCAGTCCAAGACACAGCAGAATCATTATACTCCGGTCCAAAACGGAGATCACGGCATCCGTACGGAAGAGGTGCAGTCCGGCCAGGTTCGACCGGAGGTACATAATAAGGGAGATCAGAAACTGGTTGAATCCCAGCCAGAGCAGCAGGCGCATGAGTCTTTCATCATACCCGATCACCCATCCGCACACCGCAGTAACAAGGATATATACAACCGCCAGCAGAAATTTCAGCACCGTTAAGCTTGAAAAATGCTTGGTGAGGAGATGGTTATTCTGTGCGATATTCTTATTGTTGAAATTGGTGATCCCAACATCGAGCAGGATGTTCAGAAGAAAGGAAAAGTTGAAAAGGGCGAAATAAAGTCCGTAATCTGCCGTACCCACAGACTTCTGGACCTGCGTATCTATCCCCAGTACCCAGTAGGTCTTGATAAGAAGGTTCAGCGCCAGCAGTAAGGCAAGATTGGAAAGGAACTTCTTCTGCATGGGCTGCAAAAGTACGAAAAGCCGGGGAGTGCCTATATTTGCGGGGATGAAGATCATGGTGAATACCCGGCTGTTGTTGCATAATCAGATGGAAGGGATGGGTATTTTCACCCATGAGTTACTCCGCCGCCTTGTGTGCAATCATCCGGAACATGAATTTATTTTTGTTTTCGACCGTAATCCTGACGCCCGTTTCCGCTATGCGGACAATGTTCGTCTGATTTCCTCCTTCCCTCCTGCCCGGCATCCATTTCTTTGGTATATCTGGCTCCGGTTTACACTGCCCTTTCTACTACGCAAATGGAAACCGGATGTCTTTTTTTCACCGGACGGTTTTCTTCCGATTGGCACCAGGGTTCCCTGTGTGAACGTGATCCATGATATCAATTTCGAGTATCGCCAGGACTTGCTCCCATCGAATGTAATGGCATTCTACAAAAAATACTTTCCCCGTTTTGCCAGAGAATCCACGCAACTGGTAACTGTTTCCGAATTCAGCGCAAAAACACTGGAGGAGAAATACGGCATACCCGCAACCGGCATAGCTGTAGTTTCTAACGCAGCCGGACCGCAGTTTATGCGCGCCGGTCAGGAGGCACAACAGCAAATCCGGCAGAAATACACGAATGGAAACCCTTACTTTCTGTACCTGGGATCCCTGAATCCCAGAAAAAACCTCACTAACCTCCTTACAGCTTATGAACAATTTGCTGCTGAAAGCGACCATGATGTACAGTTGCTCATTGCCGGTGTGCCTATGCACGGAACGAACACGCTTGCCATAGAAAAAAGAATAAAAACGAATCCGCGGATCCATTTCATAGGAAGGGTCACAGAAGCTGAACTTCCCGCGGTGTACAGTGCAGCCCTTGCGCTGGTTTACATTCCGCTATTCGAAGGGTTCGGAATTCCGGTGATAGAAGCCATGCAGTGCGGAACACCGGTGATCACTTCATCTGTGACCAGTTTGCCCGAAACGGCCGGCGGTGCCGCTTTACTCGCAGATCCACAGCGTCCGGATGACATTGCTCAAAAAATGAAACAACTTTATTCCGATCCGGGGCTGCGCCAGGATCTCTCAGGGGCGGGACTCAAAAACGCTTCCCGCTTTTCCTGGAATCAAAGTGCAGACGTCCTATGGAAACTAATTACCGATGCCGCTGAAAGGAAATAGTCTGACCGGGGTGGCTGAAGCCGGCTGTGATGAAGCAGGCCGGGGTTGCCTGGCAGGTCCGGTAGTGGCGGCGGCGGTTATACTTCCCGATGATACGGACATTGAGGGTCTGAACGATTCCAAACAACTTCGTCCGGCAAAAAGAGAAGAACTAAAAACTCAAATCGAAAAAAAGGCAAGGGCCTGGGCGGTTGCCTTCGTTCATCCCGCGGAAATTGACGAAATCAACATTCTGAATGCCTCCTTTCTGGCCATGCACCGGGCCCTGGATCAGCTGAAAATAGTGCCCGATAGTCTATTGATAGACGGCAATCGTTTCAACCCTTACAGAAATATTCCCCACCGGTGCATCGTAAAAGGCGACGCATCCTACCTGTCGATTGCAGCCGCTTCAATTCTTGCAAAAACGTACCGCGACGAATACATGGAAAAGATTGGCCGCGAGTACCCGGGATACAACTGGAAACAAAACAAAGGTTATCCAACAACGGACCACCGCGAAGCCATTCGTGCCCTTGGCTCCTGCATTTATCACAGAAAAAGTTTCACACTGTTACCACCCCAACTTAAACTTGATCTGTAGATGTTCCGGAAAATTCTAACCGTTCTGATTATTGTTGCGGGTGCGGCAGGACTCTGGTATGCCTATGATTATTATCAACGTGCCCGTACCCCCGTTAGGGAAGCCATGGACTGCATTCCGGGAGATGCACTATTCATCCTGGAGTCAAGAAGGTCCGTATCTACACTTGAAAAACTACTGACGGCGAATCAGATGTGGGAAGAACTCCGCCATATCGGAGCAATGGATACACTCAGCTCGCTTCTTTATCACATCGATTCATGCGCAGGCCCGCGGCTGACCGAGGAAGAATGGTTGACTGACCGGCCGTTCTATTTATCCCTTCACCTGCGGGCAGAAGGTACCGCTGCATTGCTTTTCGCCTGGGCACTACCGGAGCTCAGCGATGAACCGGCACTTGAAGAACTGCTTGGCAGCTACGGAACGGCATTAAAGGAAGAAACGGAGGGCTTTGGCGGAGCGGTCATCCGTGCTATACGGTTCAACAACGACAAGCGGGATTTCTTTTTTTCAATTCATGAGGGCGTATTTCTTGCAAGTTATTCCCGTGCACTGGTGAATGAAGCCATACTTCATTCGGAAACGGGGCTGCCGCTCAAGGATGACAATGCATTTTCAAGGGTGTTCGGCTCCGCCGGCGAACGAAACGATGCGAATTTGTACCTGCGGCTGGCCGGGCTGAATAAATACCTTCGTCTGATACGGAATGAAACAGCTTCCGACATCACCTTTCCGGAGGAATTGGGCAACTGGAGCGCGCTGGATCTTACGATGCATACCAATCAGCTGGTCATGAACGGATACACCGGCGCATCGCCCTCCGGCTTCCTCTCCGGATTCCGACAACAGGAACCGCAAACCCTGGATATCCTGAACGGCATACCTGCGTCGGCTGCCTATGCAGTTACGATCGGAATCGGAGACCTTATGACTTATGCCGATGACCGGGAAAGGGTTCGTCTTTTGGAAGAGAATGACAGCCAAGGCACACAAAGCGGCCCTACACTTTCCAATTACCCGCCTGATCTGAGAAGTTCATTCTTAAGCTGGACCAACAACCAGGCCGCAGCGTTTACTGATGAGCAGGGTGATTCTCCCCCAGATCTCTGCCTGGTTTTCTTCGCACCGGATCCACTCGCCGCAGGTAAGGTACTTGAGCAACTATGCGGGAAAGCCGATTCGGTGAAAAAAATCACCCGTGTTAGCAGAGACTATAACGGTATACAGATTCGCCGGCTACACGGCAGCGCACCGTATGAACATCTCCTGGGTAAACCGTTCCGTGATCTGAAGGAACCCTGGTATATGATTCTGAATAATTACGTTTACTTCTCGGAGGATGCGGAACAACTAGTAAGGGTCACGGAATCTGTACGGTTCCGGAATTCACTCGGTACTGATCCTAAACTGAACGGCATTATGAATGAGTATTTTTCCGAGGAATGTAATTTCTTTTTATATGCCCGGCTACCTTCCCTTTCTGAAAATATCGTCAGCGATCTAACTCCTTCACTGTTCCGGACACTGGAGCCCCACCTGGCCGTGTTAAACAAGTTTGATCTCTTTGCACTCCAATTCACAAACGAAAAGGAACTGTACTATACGAATGCCCTGCTTCATTATACCGCTTCCTCCAAGCAGGAGATTGCCACCGTATGGGAAGCGGAAACAGAATACGAGGTTCACATGAAACCCTGGTTGCTGATGAATCATACCAACGGAACCAAAGATGTACTGATTCAGGATGACTCTGCCACTATTTCACTTTGGTCGAACACAGGAAAGCTATTATGGAAAAAAAAGCTGGACGGCATGATACGCGGAAACGTTCAGCAGATTGACATTTATGGTAACGACAAACTCCAGCTGGTATTTAATACCGATCACCGCCTGCATCTGCTGGACCGCAATGGTAAATACCTCGACGGCTTCCCTGTAAACCTTCCTTCGCCCGCTACTGCTCCCTTAGCGGTTTTTGATTATGAAAAAAATCACGACTATCGCCTGGTGCTGCCGCTCGCCGACCGGAAGATTATGAATTATACCATCAGGGGTATTCCTGCTGATAAGTGGAAGCCGCTCTTACCCGATAAACAGATTTCGCTTCCGCTACGGCATCTCCGGAGCGGCGGAAAAGACCACCTGTTCGCGGTGGACGAAGGCGGGAAGGTTTATTGGATGAACCGGAGGGGAGAATGGTATCAGAAATTAAAAGTAAGTGCTATTCCCAACCCGGTACAGTGGATGATCACTGAAGGAAAACAGGCCGGCAGAACTTACCTGACCATCGCTGATAGTTCAGGAAACATCACGCAGATTTACACCGGGGGCAAAAAGGAAAGTATACATCCACTGCCACCAGGTCCCGGACGTAACATCACATTGGGGGATGTGGACCTGGACGGTGTACCCGACCTGCTTATTGCCGCTGACAGCTCCCTGTTCTGCTTCGCGGGTGGGAAAAAGTTGCTTTTCAGGGTGAACGCAGGCGCACGTATCACACAGGCTCCGATTCTCTTCCGGCTTTCGGGAAATCGGATCCGGATCGGTGTCGTCTGCGGAGAGAAAGAGGAATTACTGCTTTGTGACGAACAGGGAAACCTGAACAAAACGGTATTCAAAGGCAGCGGTATGTTCTCTGTGGGAGAACTGAACAAAGACGGCGTATATTATCTCCTGGCACCGGCGGGCCGGAAGCGGGTGATGGCATGGCCACTGGGGAAATGATCAACGGACGGGAACTCTACCCACCGAGAAATACGTAAGACCGGCCTCCTTCATCTGCTCGAGGCCATACAGATTTCTTCCGTCAAATATCGCCTTAGACCGAAGAGCGCCTGCCACCTTTGAGAAATCCGGTGTCCTGAATAAACTCCACTCGGTACAGATCAGCAAAGCATCGGCACCGTCAAGGGCCGCATAATGATCTTCGGCAAAACCGATCCGGCTTCCGTAGGCGCGTTTTACATTATTCATTGCCTCGGGGTCGTAAGCACAGATTGTAGCTCCCTCCTGCAGGAGGGAATTAATCATATAAAGAGCAGGAGCCTCCCGGATGTCGTCCGTGTCAGGTTTGAACGCAAGTCCCCAAACGGCAATATGTTTTCCTTTCAGATCCCCGAAGAAGGATCTCATTTTCGGGAGCATGGAGATTTTCTGCGCCTCATTCACTTCCATTACAGCATGCAACAGGCGAAAGGAATATCCTGCCTCGCCGGCGGAACGTTCCAGCGCCTGTACGTCCTTGGGGAAACAGGATCCTCCGTAACCAATTCCCGGAAAAAGAAAACGCTTCCCGATCCGGTCGTCGGACCCAATTCCTATCCTCACCATATCCACATCCGCTCCAAGCCGTTCACACAGATTGGCGATTTCATTCATGAAAGTAATTTTGGTAGCCAGGAAAGCATTCGCTGCATATTTGGTGAGTTCTGCTGAGCGCTCGTCCATAAAAACGATTGGGTTACCCTGCCGCACATATGGCTTGTAAAGTTCCTCCAGCAATTTCCGTGATTTCACCGACTGTGTACCCACTACTACCCGATCCGGTTTCATGAAATCATCCACTGCGAATCCTTCCCTGAGAAATTCAGGATTGGAAACCACGTCGAACTCTACTTTACAGTGTTTGGCGATGGATTCTCTCACTTTTTCAGCTGTTCCGACCGGCACCGTGCTCTTATCAATGATTACTTTGTAGTCGCGGATCAGCTTTCCCAATTCATCCGCCACGCCGAGGATATAACTCAGGTCGGCCGAACCATCTTCGCCGGGAGGAGTAGGCAATGCAAGAAAAACGATGCGCGCATTCTCCACCGCTTCCGCAAGCGAAGTCGTAAAGCGCAGCCGGCCGGCTTTAATATTACGGTGAAAGATAGTATCGAGATGCGGCTCATAGATGGGCACCTCCCCTCTCCGCATGGCATCTACTTTTTCCTTATTGATGTCTACACAAATTACATTGTTGCCGGTTTCGGCAAGACAAGTTCCGGTCACAAGTCCGACATATCCGGTACCGACAACTGCAATATTCATTTGATTTATTTTACAAATTCGTTAACTGACTCGGCAATATATCTGAGTGTGGTCTCGTCCATCTCTGTGTGCATGGGAAGAGAGATCACTGCGGCACAGAGCTTCTCAGTAACGGGAAAGTCGCCGGGCTTATACCTGTCGCTGGCATATGCCTCCTGAAGATGCAGCGGGATGGGATAATAGATCATGGCCGGAATTCCCTTCGATTCCATATGCCGCCGGAGCGCTTCACGATCCACGCCGTTCAGCTGCAGCGTGTACTGATGAAAAACGTGAGTAGAATGTGCCGAGCGTGCCGGTATCCGGAGTTTCTTATTTCCCGAAAAGGCGTTATCATAAAATGTTGCGGCCCTGTTTCTGGCTGCAGCGTATTCATCAAGGTGCTTTAATTTAATTCCCAGCACCGCAGCCTGCAAACTGTCCAGACGGGAGTTACACCCGATCAGATCATGCACATACTGAACAGACTGCCCATGATTTGCAATCTTCCGTATGCGCGATGCCAGCTCATCATTATCCGTAAAAAGAGCTCCTCCGTCGCCGTAGCATCCCAGATTTTTGGAAGGAAAGAAAGAAGTACAGCCCACTGTTCCGATGGTACCGCCTTTCGCTCTGCGCCCGTCACGGAAAATGTAATCCGCTCCGATCGCCTGCGCATTATCTTCTATTACAAACAGATTATACTTCTTTGCCACGGCCATGATCGGTTCCATATCGGCGCACTGTCCGAAGAGATGAACGGGAACAATGGCTTTTGTACGGGGAGTAATCGCCTTCTCCATAGCCTGCACATCAATATTGAAGGTGTCCGGATCAACATCCACCAGAACAGGGGTCAGCTTAAGCAGACCAATCACCTCTGCCGTTGCAACGTAGGTAAAATCAGCGGTGATCACCTCATCCCCCGGTTTCAGGTCGAGGGCCATCATTGCAATCTGAAGAGCATCCGTTCCGTTGGCGCAGGGAATGACATGCTTCACGCGGAGATAGGCGGCGAGATCGGAGGCAAATGTTTTCACCTCCGGTCCGTTAATGAAACCACAATGATCGAGCACAGCGTGCATTGCGGCATCCACTTCCTTCCTGATCTTCGCATATTGCGATTTAAGATCAACCATCGGAATCTTCTTAACTGCTTGTTCCATCGGCCGTTAGATTGGAGAGCGAAGATACTGAAAATCGCAGAATGGGACCCTCCTGTTTTTCGTATCTTCGTGAAAATGAAGGTGAAACAGGCATTATTCTGCATACTTTTCCTGTTGGGATCACTGAGGTTCTTTGCACAGGTGGAAGACAGCTCCATTTTTGTTCCTCTGATGCAGTTCTCCTACAGTTTTCAGATCCCCGGTGCTGACCTTTCCGATCGTTTCGGAAGTAACTCGGATATCGCTCTTGATTTCATGATCAAAACGCGAAGTAATTGGCGTTTTGGAGGAAGAGTGAGTTACATTTTTGGAGACAAAGTACGTGAGAACGGAATTCTTGACAGTATCGCAACCTCCTCCGGTGCCATCATTAACAGTAACGGGCAGTTCGCCAGTATACGTTTGTTTGAACGGGGCATGACCTGGATGTTTACCGGTGGGCGTTTATTCCCTGCCCTTGGTCCTAATCCTAACTGCGGATTCTATCTTGATCTGTCAATAGGCGGGATCTTTCACAAGATTCGTATTGAGGATGTTGGCAATCTGAGTTACCAGCTGACTGATGAATACAAAAAAGGATATGACCGGCTCACATCAGGAACGTTGGTGGGCGAATCGTTCGGCTATCAGTATATCGGCAGCCGGAAGATGATCAATTTCTTTTTATGCGTGGAATCGTATCAGGGATTTACGACCAGCCGCCGGTCCTTCAATTACGATACCATGACCGCAGACACCTCTTCCCGTCTTGATCTGCTCTTCGGTTTACGTGCAGGATGGGTGCTTCCCTTGTACAAACGAACTGCCAGGGAGATCTATTATCACTGAACCATGAAGGTTTTGTACAATCTGGGTATTTTTCTCTATACCTGCGCCATCCGGATCGCCGCACTGTTTAATGAAAAGGCTGCTCAATGGCAGCGCGGGCGGAAACACCTGTGGGAGGAACTTGAACAGAAACTAAACGGAGGAACATTCCGGTCGGCGGAGGAGCGCATTTGGATTCACTGTGCTTCCCTTGGAGAATTCGAGCAGGGGCGTCCGCTCATTGAGCGCATCCGAAAGGAACAACCCAAAGCAGGAATCCTCCTCACTTTTTTTTCACCCTCGGGGTATGAGATCCGCAAAAATTATCCGGGAGTTGACATCATCTCCTACTTACCGGCGGATTTTCCGGGTAACGCAAGACGATTTCTTGACATTACGGTACCCACCAAGGTTATTTTTGTGAAATATGAATTTTGGTTCAACTTTCTGGGAGAGCTGGCCCGGCGCAAGATCCCTCACTTTCTGATCTCCGGCATTTTTCGGACGGATCAGGTGTTTTTCAAATGGTACGGTGGTTGGTTTCGGGAATTTCTCAAGAAATATGACCGGATTTTTTTGCAGAATGACGAATCCGCCTCCCTACTCAATACCATCGGCATTCTTTCGCATGAGGTGAGTGGTGACACGCGTTTTGACCGCGTGAACACTCTGGCGGCCGATCCGGCAGGAGAATCTGTTTCGGAAGTCTTTTCAAAAAACCGCAGCGTGATGGTATGCGGGAGCACCTGGCCCGCAGACGAAGAGTTGCTGGCCCGCTGGTGTGAGACCGGCGACAAGAAAGACTTCTGTTTAATTCTTGCACCTCACGAGACCGGCCCGGCTCACCTGGACGGAATACTCAGGAGGTTTGCTTCCCTTCGTCCGAGCCTGCATTCCGCGGTTAAAAACAATTCTGTTCCGGAAGACTGCCGAATGTTAGTGATTGATCACATTGGCTCACTCTCCAAACTATACCGATACGGGCACGTATGCTATGTTGGAGGCGGGTTCGGTTCCGGAATCCACAATTTACTGGAGGCCGCCGTTTACGGAAAACCGGTTTTTTTCGGACCACAGCATCATAAATTCAATGAAGCGCTAGAGCTCATGCGTGCGGGGGGCGGTTTCTGTATAACCGATGCAAAGGATCTGGAAATGAAAATAAACTTTCTCTTCAGTGATCCCATGCTTCTTCGAATGGCTTCGATGACAAGCAGAGAATACGTAGTTCGCCGAACCGGAGCTACCGAACGCCTCTACACCGCTATTTTTACGCCTTAGTCTTTCTTTACCAGGGTTCTCCGGAAGACTCCTTCCGGTGTGCTGATTGTCAGCAGATAGGTGCCCTGTAACAAAGAAGAAGTAGAAAGCTCAGTTACACCGGCTCCGGCTATTCCCTCAAGCACTGTTCTTCCAGTGATATCCGTGAGAATGAAACCTGCTCCCGGAAACACGGACAGGTTCAGGAACAACACGTCGCGAAAAGGATTCGGATAAACAGAATTAGCTGAAAAATATTCACCTGGGATTCCTGTTGAGCTAACATTGTAGCTGATAATCACGATTCCGTTTCCGGTCTGGTAACCCTGTGTATGGACTACCTGCGTTACATTCGTTCCAGTGTAACTGGATCCGCCGCCGCCGCCGCCGAAGCAAGAACCACCCCCACCGTAATATCCGCCGCCGCCGCCACCGCCGCCTGCACAATCGCCGGAACCATTACCTCCTACGCCCAGAGCGCCTCCGGTAGTATATTGTGGACACGAGCAACAGGCGATACCTCCGGCACCACCGACCGACTGTGTTCCTCCGCCACCTGCTGACTGGGGCCAGGAAGGCCATATAACACCATCGCCTCCGATGAGACCACCACCTGCACCCCCGGCGTAGGTTTGATTTCCGGAAACATATCCGCCGGCGCCTCCGCCACCTCCTGCCACCACGATTCTGTCGCTCAGTGTTGTGCCATTAAACCGTATATCCGTTCCACCACCTCCGGTACCTGCCGTACCGCATGAAGTATAAGAATACACACCACCTCCGCCATCAAAAGCAGAAGCCGGCTGACTGAGTGAATTGATACCGGCCCCTCCCACATAAATATTTAAAATGTCACCGGGGTTCACACTTATCAATGCCTGAACCCTTCCGCCCAGGCCTCCCGGTGCCGGACCATTATCCGCTCCTTGCCCACCGAACGCATCCACAGAAAGAAGATAGACATTGGCTGGAACCACAAAGGTCTGGACACTGCCCGTGTAGTTAAATGTAAGTGTGGTTTGCGCAAACAGCGCTACGGACAATATCCAGGCGGACAGGAGTGTGATGTGATGTTTCATAGAACAGATTGTTTCCGCAAAGGTACGCAACTATTTACTTATGCCCTGCAATGCCTGCCATAGTGCGTCAGCAGGAGGTGGGGCGGTAATTTCCAGCATTTCCCGTTTTACGGGGTGAAGAAATACCGTCTTTCTGGAATGCAGATGAATAGACCGGTCCTCATTCGCACGCCGTGCACCATACTTAACATCTCCTTTAATGGGAAAGCCTGCAGCACTGAGCTGCGCCCTGATCTGGTGATGCCGTCCGGTCATCAGGTTTACCTCCAGCAGGTGGTAATGATCCGATGAAGTGACCCGGTGGAATTTAAGCTCAGCACGCAGGCTGCCCTGCACTTCCTTTTCGTATGCCCTGCTTATATTCTTTTCCTGATTTTTCCGGAGATAGTGAATGAGATGCCCCTCCGGAGGAGGATCGCCGCTGACCACTGCCCAATAGGTTTTCTCAATTTCCCTGTTCCGTAACATTTCGTTTAAACGGGCCAGCGCTTTGGAAGTTTTCGCAAAAATCACAACACCGCTCACCGGGCGATCCAGACGATGAGCCACTCCAACAAAAACATTTCCTGGTTTTCCGTATTTATCTTTCAGAAACTGCTTCAGTTTTTCCGAAAGGGGAACATCACCGGTTTTATCTCCCTGAACTATTTCTCCAGGGCACTTATTAAGAATAATGAGGTGATTGTCTTCGTAAAGGATCTCCATATCGTCCGGAGCCTCAGTACTGCTCGTTCTTGTTAGGAAAATCCTTACGTTTCACATCCTTTATATAACTTTCAACGGCTCCTTTTATTTCATCAAAAAGATTCAGATAACGGCGGAGAAAGCGCGGAGAAAATTCATAAGTAAGTCCAAGCATATCATGAGTCACCAGTACCTGACCATCCACCTGTCCTCCCGCTCCGATCCCGATCACAGGAATAGCAAGTTCCTTTGCCACTTTACCGGCGAGTGCCGCAGGGATCTTTTCAAGTACCAGTGCAAAACAACCTGCGTTTTCCAGGACATGTGCATCCTCCATCAGTCTTTTTGCTTCTGCCTTTTCGCGCGCCCGCACAGTATAGGTACCGAACTTATAAATAGACTGCGGGGTAAGTCCCAGATGGCCCATCACCGGTATACCGGCAGAGAGAATCCGTTCAACACTTTCGACCACCTCTGCGCCACCTTCCAGCTTTACCGCATGAGCCCCGGTCTCTTTCATCAGCCGGACAGCTGAATTGAGTGCTTCCTTGGAATTTCCCTGGTAAGTTCCGAATGGAAGATCCACTACAATCAGAGAACGGGTGACTGCTTTCACCACACCCGCCGCATGCGAAACCATCTCATCGAGGGTGATCGGCAGGGTCGTCTCGTGGCCATGCATTACATTGGAGGCACTATCGCCCACCAAAATCACATCAATGCCTGCAGCATCCAGAATACGTGCCATTGTAAAATCATAGGCCGTAAGCATGGAGATTTTCTCCCCGCTGCGTTTCATTTCCTGCAGAACGTGGGTCGTAATGCGCTTTGCTTCTTTTTTCTTTACGGCTGACATGTATTATCGGGTTATAATCAGTTTCTGCTGAAATGAGATATGCCCTCCCTCTGCTCCAACCATATAAATACCCGGAGTAAGATCTGAAATATTCAGCATGGCTTCCGCCCCGGTGATTATTACCCGCAGCACTTCCCTTCCCGTCATATCCCGGATGACCAGACTCATTCCGTCCACCGGAGATGCCAGGCTAACCATAATAAATTCCCCGGCCGGATTTGGATAGATCAGCAATTGATGAGGGTAGTCCGATTCCGGGAATCCGGGGGTGTATTGTAAATTGATGGCGTTCAGAAATGCGTGAACTCTTCCTGAAATAGCTGTATGCAATCCGCCGGTATAAAGTATGTTGTTTTCCTTGATATAACACAGCGGGGCTCTGTTCAGTCCGGGGTTCAGCGGCAGAAGAGTGCCAGTGGCTGAGGTCACCAGAGCCATATGGTCGCGGTCTTGTCCTCCCACTAAGGTAAAGTCACCCCCTATCACCACCGTAGACGGATCAATTTGCTGAACGGATCGCACATAATTCGAGGGGTTGGGATTAAAGGAACTGACCGCAGCGGAATACGGATCCATCATGCCCGCATTGCTTCTGGGTTGGGAACCTAATGTGCTGAACCAGCCGCCCAGGTAAAGACGGGAACCATCTACATCCAGATCATAGATACCATCATTCACCGCTGCGTTAAAAGAAGTAATACAATATCCGCCGAGTGTATCTACAACGGCAAGATGATTTTTCTGAAAACCTCCGATGCTTGTATAATATCCTCCTACCCATATCCTGTCTGAACCCGCTTCTATAGAATTGACCGTACCGTTGGGATCAGGATGCCAGTTCTCCAATTGGCCTGTCACAATATTTACGCAACCCATGTTCGTACGGGGGATATTATTCACGGTGGAAAACAATCCGCCGAAATACATCTTATTTCCAATGTATGTAACTGTTCGCACAAGCCCGTTAGCATTTGCAACAAAGGGCATCACAGAATTCGTATTCAGATCAATCCCTCCCACACCCATACGCGGTTGTCCGCCCAGTGCAAGAAAATTACCGCCAACCAGAAGTTTGCCAGTGCCGGTAAGCACCATAGAAGAGACATACCGGTCGGCTCCGATATTAAAACTCCCTGCGGTTTTAGTAGTCAGATCAATAGCGGCGATATTGTTTCTTTCCACACCGTCGCGGCAGACAAACTCTCCTCCGAGATATAGAAGCGAATCGCTTAGCGCCAGGCATCGCACCGGATCTGACACATTAAATTGGAGATTTTTTATTGCTCCCAGAGAATCTGTCTGAGCGAAATGTCGTCGTGGCTGGCCATTAACAAGAGTAAAATTTCCGCCAATAAAAATATCACCATTCCGTTTTGACCAGTTCAGGCTGTTGACAGGGCCGTTGGTTTGAATATTAAGTGAAGTCACCGACCCGTCCGTAGTACTCACTTCGGCTATATTGATTCTAGGTTGCCCTCCCACGAGCGAAAAAAATCCACCGAAGAGAATCGTGGTATCCATGAACATGCGCTCATTATATTCCTGGTGGTCGCCGATTCGCGCGGGAGGCGGAGGTCCTGTACTTCCGTACTTTACTACATATCCTTCCTTACCGATGGTATAAACAGGGCCGTTTACACCCGGATTAAAACCTGTGTCAATGGAGTCTGCCCCGGCGATATATTTTACCAAATACTTGCGCTGCTGATTGTCAACGGTGGTAAAAGCCCCTCCGATAAATAATTCCCCGTAAGCATAATATAAGGCCTCCACGGAGGCATTGAACGCATTATTGAAAACTTTAAGTGTCTCCGCTACATACACGGCACCGTTAACCTGGTTAAATTCTGCCAGCCGCAGCTTCGAATATCCGTTGACCAATGTAAAATCACCGCCGACGTAAACAGTACTTCTTCCTTTACCTGTAATACACCGGACTCTTCCGTTAAGTACTGGATCCCAGTTAATATAAGGAGCACCGTTATAGGGGTTGAGTACCGCCAAATGGTGTCGTGTCTCTCCACCGATGATGGTGAAATCTCCGCCAACATACACTTCCGGTCTGGGAATGCCTGAGGAGGCATTGGAGGGCACTACCCATATGGCATAAACCGCTCCGTCCGGTGACGGATTAAAACCCGGATAAAGATGCCCTGATTTGGAAATATGTGCGAGATTCTTCCGGGGTTGTCCTCCCACCAGTGTAAAATCCCCACCAATAAACCATCCACCCCATGTATCCGGGAAAACGGCGTATACAGGACCATCCACTTCGGGAAATCCGTAAAAGACCGGCACCCCATTGACGGTATCCACTGCCATTCCATACCCAAGTGCTTTCCCCACATAATTAAAATCCCCGCCTATGATAAGGTCATTATTGTACCGAACCATGGAATGAACAGGTCCGTTGGGGACCCACATGGCGGTATCGTACAGCAATTGGCCGATGGAATTGATCTGAATTCCCAGGCTTGCCAGAGCTACAAAAATTAAACGCATTTGCCGAAAGAAAAGTTGAGGGATGCTTTAAGGCAAAGATAAGAATAAGACTGAGCGGTGCTACTTGAACAGACCGTGAACTTCAGCGTCTATCTTATTGATAATGACGCCCAAATCTTCCTTTTTTTCCGAAAAATTGTTGTCGTCAATGTCAATAAAGAGAATTCTTGCCCCCTTGTTCTCCTGCTCATAGGTAGTGATCCAGGCCTCATAGCGCTCGTTGAGTCGCTTGAGGTAATCAATACGAATGGCATTTTCGTAATCCCGACCCCTTTTCTGGATATTATTGACGAGGTTGGGTACGGTTGCTCTCAGGTATATCAGCAGATCCGGGGGGGTGATGAATGATTCCATGACTTTGAAAAGACTGAAATAACTCTCAAAATCACGTGTAGTCATAAGACCCATGCTGTGCAGGTTAGGCGCAAAAATGTAGGCATCTTCATAAATAGTCCGATCCTGGATCACCGTTTTTTTACTCTTCTTAATGGCCTGCATCTGGGCGAAACGGCTATTCAGAAAGTACACCTGAAGGTTAAAGGACCAACGCTGCATGTCCTCATAAAAATCATTCAGGTATGGATTATCGTCGGCATCTTCGAAATGCGGTGTCCAGTTATAATGTTTTGCCAGGAGAGTGGTAAGGGTTGTTTTACCGGATCCGATATTACCTGCAACAGCTACATGCATAATTCAAGTGGTTGAGCGGACTAAAGTACAAAATCCCGCTTGCCTTGCAAGTCAGGTGTTAATAACTATGCCTCTTCATTTTTGATAATAAATACCCACGCCGCGGGGCTCCATCAATACCAGTTTTTCCGCGGATATACCGAAGGAGGAGACGGAGTCAGCAGGGAGCTTCATTTCACCTGTTTCCAGGGTATGAATATTCTTCCAGAATAATGAATCACCCGTCTGATTTAATGAATACATGCGGCCGGCGGAAAACTCCACTGCTCGGCGTCCCGGGAGAGCAGGTACCGAGCGGGCCGGTGTGCCAAACCGGTCGAATAATTCGGCAGAGCCGTCCTTAAAAATAATGATGAGCCATTGATCTCTGTCCAGCATCCTTTGCACCGTTCGTTCACCGAAGAGCTCCGATAACTGCGGAGAAACCACCAGTTCTTTTCCATCGAAACTCAAGCGCTCAATAAAGCCGCGTCCGCCGTCATAGACCCAGAATCCGGATTCTCCGGATAAACAAACCGCATGGGGATCAATGATGCCAAAATTCTTCATATCCAGAGGAGCTCCTACGGGAGTTAAGGTATTATCCAGTACAACAATTCGCCGGGTTGCAGGATAGAAGAGCAATACCCGATGACCACCCTTTACATCCACGGAGAGGGGATCACCCATGGCTTTTTCCGAATAGGTGTACATTTCCAACCCCGTTGCGTCCCATTTTGTGAGTTGCTCATCGCGCAGGGTATAAATATTTCCCGCTGCATCCAGAGCCATTCCGGAAAATTTTCCACTGATCCATGTCTGGACAGAAACGGCGCAAATCAGTGCGGTCATTGCCAGGGGGAGCAGGATCCGAAAAAAGGGTTTACCAGGCATGTATGTTCTGAAGAATATCATCCAGGAATTTACGATCATTGGCCAGTCGAGGGACTTTGTTTTGCCCACCCAACCTGTTTTTGCTCTTCATCCAATCAAAGAATGTACCCTTCTTTACCGAGCGGATAAGCGGCATCTGCAGCGTATAATCATTGAATCGCTTGGCTTCGTAATCGGAGTTAAGCGATTTCAGGGCGTTATCCAGCAGCTCAGAAAAAAGGGGAAGGGAAGGCGGTTCTTTCTCAAACTCGATGATCCATTCATGACCTCCCGTCTCGCTTCCTGTCATAAAAATAGGTCCGGCGGTAAACTCCCCTATCACAGCACCCGTTTTCTCGCAAGCTACCGCCAGTGCTCTTTCCGCATTATCAATCATAAGTTCTTCTCCGAACGCATTGATAAAAAGCTTTGTTCTTCCCGTAATCCGGAAGCGATACGGCCGGATAGAAGTAAACTCAATCGTATCACCAAGATCATATCTCCAGAGACCGGCGGTAGTAGTGATTACCATCGAGTACGGGACACCTGTTTGTGTCTCACCCAGCGGAATTGTTTTACCACCGGCTTTGTTCCACTGATCCTGCGGAAGAAATTCGTAGTAGATCCCGTAATCCAGCATAAGTAAAAGTTCATCGGATCCGCTTCGGTCCTGGATACCAAAGAATCCCTCCGATGCATTATACAATTCCATAAAATCGCCTTTACCGCCCATAAGTTCTTCGAATTGCTTTCGGTAGGGAAGGAAGCTCACCCCGCCGTGAAAATACACTTCAAAAGACGGCCAGACCTCCCGGAGGCTTCGGGCATTCTTCTTTTGCAGGATGTGTTTGAGGAGCACCAGCATCCATGAAGGTACTCCCGCCAGACTTACCACATTCTCGTTCATGGTTGCTGCCGCCAGTTTCTCCAGTTTCTCATCCCAGTTGTTCATCAGGGCCACTGAAAGGTCCGGCAGGCGAAAGAACTCTGCCCAAAGGGGAAGATGGGAAATAACGATCGCACTGAGATCCCCGTGCTCTGAGCTGTGATCTGCATGAAAGAAAGTCTCTTTGCTGCCTGCCAGTGCCAGGTTCTTTCCTGTAAAAAGTTGTGTTTCCGGCCGGTTGTTGCAATAAATGGCTACCATATCCCGCCCTCCGTTATAATGGCACCCATCCAGCGATTCCGGTGAAACCGGAATAAACTTGCTCTTATCATTCGTTGTTCCCGAAGATTTCGCGAAACAGGTGATCTCCTCCGGCCAGAGAAGGTTTTGTTCGCCTTTTCTGATCCGATCTATGTATTCACTCATGGATTCGTAGTTCTGCAGCGGCACGCGGTCCGCGTATTCCTTCCAGTTGCTGATCGAGGAGTACCCATGCTTTTTTCCCCACTCCGTGTCCCTTGCGGTGCGAAGCAGCCGCTGAAGCCACTCTTCCTGCACCTCAATAGGATACTTCATGAAAAGATCGATTTGATGCATTCGCTTACGCATCCACCAGCTGGCTATGGAATTCAGAAACGACATCAGTTCTTCTTCAGGTATTTCATAAGATCCGCAAGTGTTAAGGCATTTAAACAATAGTCGGCCGTAAGACCACCCTTACGCGCCGCATATATTCCATAATGCATATCCAGCATTCCTTCCCTTTCATGTGCATCCGGATTGATCGATATCTTCACCCCTTTGTTCATGCATTCATGTATCCATCGCCAGTCGATGTCCAGTCTCCATGGATTCGCGTTCAGCTCGATTGCCACTCCGTTCGCGGCGCATGCGTCGATAATTTTTGAGTACTGCAGAGGGTATCCTGGCCGGCTCAGCAGGAGGCGTCCGCAGGGATGCCCCAGGATATGAGTATAAGGGTTTTCAATAGCCCTGATCAGTCGTTCGGTAGCCTTTACCTCTTCCATTTTCAGGTTCTGATGAACGGAAGCCACAACCAATTCAAACTCCGCAAGAACTTCTTCAGGATAGTCCAGCGATCCGTCGCTCAAAATATCGGATTCAATTCCCTTAAGAATCCGGAAGGGTTTCAGTTCCTCATTCAATGCATCAATTTCACGGTGCTGCTCATAGACCTTTTCAATAGTAAGTCCGCCTGCATAGGAAGCGGAACGCGAATGGTCGCAAATGCCAAAGTACTCCAGCCCCAGCTCCTTACAAGCTACGGCCATGTCCTTCAAAGAATGCAGTCCATCACTCCATAAGGAATGATTATGAAGACATCCGCGTAAATCCTGCCAGTCAATCAGCTGTGGAACCTTGTGCTCTCTGGAAGCAATGGCCGCCTTACGCGTTTCCATCCATTCAGCAGGCACCGGTTTTAGTCCGGAATTTTCGAATACCTCCTCCATGGAGTTGCCATTCTGCAGGGGACCCAGTTCATTCAGGAATTCTTCCGCGGCCGATCGCTTCAAAACCTCCCTGTAAAAAATTTCCGGTGCCACCGAGGCTATCTCCAGGCGTAAACCTTCTACGGTCCATTTGTCACTCAGTTCTCGTTTAGATGATGCGAGGTACTGAACCGTTCGGATCACTTCCATTTTTCTTCTGACTTCTCCTACTATCTCCACGTTCGTTTTCAGATCATTTCTGAGTTTATCTAAACAGGCTAATGCTACCGGCTCAACCGTAGCATAATGAAAACTTCCCTCATTGGACAAGAGGTATTCGACATTCTTGCGGACCTCCTCCTGCGTTTTTATTCCGAATCCCTTCAGAGCAACCAGACGGTTCTCCCTGCATGCATAGAGCAATTCACCAATATTTTCAATGCCCAGTTCTCTCCAAAGATGAAACACCTTTTTAGGGCCCAGACCTTTCACATCCATCAATCGTATTACCCCGTCGGGAGTTTTTCTCCGTAAAGCTTCCAGTTCCGCACTGGTTCCCGTTGACATCAGCTCCACAATCTTGGCCGCAATTCCTTTCCCGATGCCCTCGATCGCTTCAATTTCCTCCTTACTTAGTCTCGAAAGATCCAGCCCGGACCTGGTGAGCTTAAAAGCCGCGTTGCCCAGCGCACGGATTTTAAACTGATTCTCTCCGTGAAGCTCCATCAGCCTCCCCGTAAGTTTCAACGCTGCGGCGACTTCCTGTGTGTTCACGTGCAATGATAAAAAAGGGGTGCCAAGGCACCCCGGATTCCTGATTTCCTAATGTTTTATCGGCTCACATTCATTTTTAAAGTAACCGGCGCGCCACGGCTGATAATAGTGCAGAAATAAATGCCGGACGGAATATCGTTCAATGGAACCTGCCGTTCATTTACACCGCTGTTCCCGGAGTCTTCTTCACTTTCAAGTACTGTTCTACCGGTTAAATCTGTAATAATTATTTTCACCGTACTGTTCTCCTGAAGAAAGAAACGAACCGTAAGATGGTCCCGGGCAGGCACCGGAAAAAGTTCCGCATCACTCACCCCGGTCAGCGGCGTCTGGACATTCATCCCCACGGGACAAACGCGTGTAATATTTCCTGAGGTGGTGTATCCGCCCTTCATGGCGTAAAAACATCCCTCGCTCCCTTGCTTAAGAGTAGTGAGGCCCCCCGAAGTAGTGAGGTCCATGAGTTGGACCTGGCTCGTTACCGTGTTGTATTGCGGTGCATTCCCCAGCGTAAGATCATACACCCGACCATAGTCGTTATCAGCTACAAGGAGGTGATTCGTTAAAGCAGGTATCACGCTGGATGTGTAATGAAGGATTCCGGTTACTGCAGGCAGGGGAGCACCGAATACCGCAATGGGATTGGTATAGGCGGGATTGGTGCAGGGCGTGGTGGTATTATACTGGAAGTTGCCCTCGCATGCCTGCCACCCATAATTTTTTCCTTTCACCACATAATTCACTTCGTCATATGTTGAGGCGCCATTCTCCGATGCATACAAGGAATCATTGAACGTACTAAAACAGAAATCATAGGCATTCCGGTGTCCCCAGGTCCAGATCCTGTCATCATTTCCGGTGGCCGGGTTCCCGTCATCATAATACGGGTTAGACGTCGGGATGGTACCGTTTTTATTGATCCGGAGGATTTTTCCGTACGGATTGGTCATCAACTGGGCATTCGCCGGTGTAGCCAGCTCGCCGATGGTAATATAGATCTGATTGGGTTCCGACGGACGAAACCGGATGTTTCCGCCCACATGATTACCGGGGATGGAATTGCTCACCATCTGATTAAAGATAATTGTTGGGTTGGTGCCCACATTGCTCACCTCCGTGAATCTTACCACGCGAAGGTATTGCGTGCCGGTGGGACTGGGATTACAGCAGCGATGATTGTAATAAACGTAAACATAGCCATTGTTTGAATAATCGGGATCCACTTCAATCCCAAGCAAGCCGCGTTCGAAGTCGTTATAAGTGGAATCACTGAGGTCATAAAAGGTGCCAATCAGCGAATAATTCGCGTCGTAATACATAATCTCTCCGGACTTCAGGGTCAGGAGGATTCTGTTCTGAGGAGTGAACGTAAATGCCACGGGATAGGCCAGGTTCGTGATGACGGCTGTTGTCTGGTACTGTGCCACAGCAGCAGCCCCGGCAAGAGCCAGGAACAAAGAGAGAATAGCTTTTTTCATGATCAACTTATTTCAGTAAAGATAGTGAATTGAAAGGCATAAAAAAACCCCGCCGAAAAATGGCGGGGTTCCGTATTAAAGGGGTTAGTTTACATACCAACCAGCGACTTAAATTCAGCGTTATTACGCTGCTTAAAGAATTCAAGATCAAGGCGTGCTTTATCCTTGAAGGAAGCATCCTTGTTGATGGCCGTTTTGAGGTTGTTGATCACCATGCTGTCATCACCCTTACGTGCGCCAACGATGGCCTTGAGGTAATATGACAATGCATCTTCTTTCTCTTTTGATCCGTCCAGAATGGCAACAGCTCCGTCCAGATTCGCGTTCAGTACGTTTCCGAGTGCCGCGTTAAAGGTTTTGTAGTTTCCAAAATTGGTAACCGCAGCGGCGTAATTCCCGTTGAGGATTTCACAGATTCCCATGTTGTATTTAGTTTCGGGAGCGCTTCCGGCCTTATTGTAAAGTTCCATTGCCTTTTTGCGATCACCCTTCCAGCGGGCAACGATTCCAAGGTTATTAATGATTACGGGGTTATTAGGTGACATACCGTCTGCCTTGGTAAACTGAGATTCAGCATCGCTGAGTTTGTTAAGCATCAGGTATACAGCGCCCACGTTGTTAACCGTTCTCCAGTCACTGCCAAACATTTTCTCTGCTGCCTTATAAATAGCCAACTTTGTATTAAGATCGTTGGTAAGTGTTCCGGCATAGAGGATCTCTTCAAGATTCAGTGAATCCGGCGTGGTGGTTGCGAACTTAAGGAGCGCCTCGTCCGAACGACCCACCTTATCATAGTTCAGATTGTTGGTTGCACGGCGGAGCTTCGGCAGGATCTGGTCAGCCACCTCGCGGTAAGTTTTTGAAAGGTTCTTTATTTCCTTCTCGCGCACTTCTCCGTCAGGGTACATCTTAAGCACATTCAGGATAAGATCCTTATCCGCGATGCTGGATTCCTTCATAAGTTTTTCGAATCCTTCCCAGTCCTCAGCAGTGGTTTTTACCACATAGAATCCGTCGTTCTGACCATTTTCGTACTTAGTTTTCTTATCCTTGAAAACATTCTTCAGGTACTTAATGGCAGAAGCAGCACGCTCGTCGGCCAGTGAAGCATTACGCGTCAGTTCACCATCCGGGGAAGCGTACGCGGAAATGCTGTATCCCTTATAGACATACTTCTCAGGAGCCTTCATAGAATTTTCGAGCCATGTCTTATACTCCTTCATTTCTTTCTTAGACATCTCTGATCCACGGACATCACTTTGATTGATAGTGAAGAAAATGTCAATTGGAGCAGTCATGGGAATGATACGCTGGAACTGGTCTTTTCCGATGAGAGGCATTTCATCGCTCTTCACCAGGTAAGGAGTAATGATGGTACCTTCAGCGATCTCCTTCTCAGGCATATCCTTGGTCTTTTTTCCTTTAGCACCGTTTGCGGTATAAACCAGTTTACAGTTCTTCATGCCGGGATCATAAGCTACCTTATCAGAATAGGAGAACGATCCGCCTTCCTTGTATTTTACAACATTTCCCTTTGCGTCTTTCACCTTTTCTCCGCTGATGGTAATAGGATCGAGTGCTTTTTCACCACCTTCCCACTTCAGTTTCGGAGTGATGGTAAGCACCACCTTTTTGCCGAAATACTTGGCAGGATAAACACCTTTTACGGTTACAGAAACGCTGTCACCGTGCATTTCAAGCGGGGTAGGCGTTACCGTGTAGTTCACGGAATCAGCCTTCTTCGACATTTTCTTCAGCTGGCAGGCTGAGAATGAAACTGCCACCACAGCAGCGAGTCCGAAGAATTTAATAGATCTGGTTTTCATTTGCGTTGAATGGTTAGTTATTTGGGGTTCAGGCCTTGATGAAGCCGTTGACGTGCAAAAATAGATAATTTTTGATAATGGCGAAGGAAATCCCTCTAATTCAGAAATATTTGACTATCTGTTACTTATATACCCAGGTCCGGACGATTCAGTCCGGGCTTGAAGGGGGTATCCAGAAGCTTTAAAAGCCGGCTCATATCCTCCCGGTTGCGCGCAGGGGCAAAACGCTCGCCATCCAGCCACAAAACAGGGCTTTTCCGGTATTGTTTGAGATAGGACAGGTACTGTTTTTCCAGCTTCTCCAGGTATTTTCCGGGGATACCCTGTTCATATTCCCTTCCCCGCTCTCTGATCCCTTCCGACGCCTTTTCCGGACTGCGGTGATAATAGATGACCAGATCAGGCACAGGCAGTTTGAATTCGAGGCTGGTAAAAAGCTTCATGAAATGGGCAAAATCCTCGCGGGAAAGGTTGGTTCTTGCAAAAATGAGCGATTTATTAAACCAGTAATCGGCCACTACGGGCCTTCCGGGGATAACCCTCTTTTTGATGTCCCTGAATCGGTCTATCAGCAGGGAAAGCTCCAGGGGATAAGCGTAACCGGCGGCATCCAGATAAAAAGAAGGCAAGAGGGGGTTTTCTTCAAACTTCTCTTCCAGAAGTTCCGCTTTCAGGTGAAGAGCCAGTTTAGCGGCCAGGGTACTTTTTCCTGCTCCTATATTTCCTTCGATGGCGATAAAAGATGGTCTCACAGGCGAATCACCTTTTCCGGTGCCACCAGCGCCGCCAGATATTCCTTTACATTCCATTTCTCCACGGGATGCTTCCATTCCGGCTCAACGGCTGCCATTGGCTCCAGGGCGAACCGGCGGCGGGATAAACCGGGATGCGGAATCTCGAGCCCAGGCTGAACATAGATCAACTCTCCGCAGGCCAGTATGTCTATATCAAGCGTTCGTGGCCCCCACTTCACTGTACGCGTTCTTCCCATAGCCGTTTCCAGCGTCTGTAATTCCTCCAGCATGCGGATAGGAGAAAGTTCCGAATCGATGGTTAAACAAGCGTTCAGAAACCATGGTTGCTCCTTCATGCCCCAGGGTTCCGTAAGATAAACCGGCGAGGATCCCGTCACGCGGTATAGTACCGAGAGACGATTGATCGCTTCGAAAAGGGTTCCGAAGCGGTCGCCCTGGTTTCCACCCAACAACAAAATGAAGCGGTTCATCCCTGCCATACTCCAAAAGTAACAATTCAGAGCACCTCGAGGGGCGTATGAATACCTTTGCTCTGTGTAAAACCGTTCATCTCGCATCTATGAAAAACTTTCTTACTTCTTTCCTGGGATCACTTGCAGCAATGTTTGTTGCATCCCTGTTGTTCATTTTCATTATTGTTGCCCTGATACCCGAAGAAAAGCAGTTCAAGGCAAAAGAAAATTCAGTGCTTCACATGAAGCTGGATAAGCCTGTTTTAGAACGCGGCTCCAATAACCCCTTTGAAAACTTTTCCTTCGACGGTGAAAATAGTATGCCTGTAGGTCTGGATGATATAATCGCCAATCTTGAAAAAGCCAAGGCAGACAGTAATATCCGGGGTATTTTCCTGGAAATTTCAACTGTGAATGCCGGTATGGCCACAACGGAAGAAATCCGGAATGCCCTGCTCGACTTTAAATCCTCCGGTAAATTCATTTATGCTTATTCAGAGGTGATGGATCACAAGGCTTATTATCTGGCTTCGGTGGCTGACCGGGTGATGTTGAATCCGCAGGGACTGATTACCCATGCCGGACTGAGCGCGCAGCTCATGTTCTTCAAGGGTATGCTTGAAAAACTGGAAGTAGAAGCACAAATTTTCCGACATGGTAAATTTAAAAGCGCCATTGAGCCATTTATGCTTGACAAAATGAGTGAAGCGAACCGTGAACAGGTTGAAAAATACCTCGGTAGCCTTTGGGCTCATATGTTGCAAGGCATCTCCGAAAGCAGGAAGATTCCTGTGGAGGAGTTAATGAAGATGGCAGACGACATGCGTGTTCAGAACGCCGGGGATTGTATGAAATTCAAACTGGCCGACGATACCCTGTATAAAGACCAGGTGCTGGCGGAGCTGAGAACGAAGCTTGGAATAAAGGAAAATAAAAAGATCTCCATGGTAGAGTTGGGAAAGTATAGCAAGACTCCAAAAGGAAAGAAGGAAAAACTTTCTCAAAAGAAAATAGCCGTGATCTATGCCGTGGGAGATATCAATAGCGGTGAAGGAAACGATGAAAGTATAGGTTCAGAACGAATTTCCAGGGCCATTCGGGAGGCCAGGCTTGATTCTTCGGTTAAAGCGATTGTACTTCGTGTGAATTCTCCCGGAGGCAGTGCCCTTGCATCAGACGTAATGTGGCGGGAAGTAGTGCTCGCAAGAGCCTCAAAGCCCATTATTGTAAGCATGGGAGATGTGGCCGCATCCGGAGGCTATTATATATCCTGCGGTGCTGACAGAATATTTGCGCAGCCAAATACGATTACGGGTTCCATTGGCGTGTTCGGCATGCTTCCCAATATGCAAAAAATGTTCGCCAATAAATTCGGGATCACCATCGATACCGTGAACACCAATAAACATTCTGACCTGGGCAGCGTTTTCCGCTCTGTTTCAGAAACAGAAGGGCTGGTTATTCAGAAAGGAGTAGAAGACATTTACCAGGTATTTCTCCACCGTGTGGCCGCAGGCAGGAAGATGAGTGTTGCCGCCGTTGACAGCATAGGTCAGGGACGAGTATGGAGCGGGGCGGATGCCCTGAATCTGGGTCTGGTAGACGCGTTAGGGGGCCTGAAGGATGCTATAAAATACGCAGCAGAAAAAGTGGGTACTAAGGAATACCGTATTATATATCTTCCAAAGCAGAAAAAACCATTTGAAGAATTCATGAGCGAACTCAAAGGAGAAGGCGAGGATCAGGCCCGCCAGTTTCTTCGAAATGAATTAGGTGATCAATACACCATGGTTCTGGGCTTTCGTAAACTATGCGCTATGAAAGGAGTACAGGCCCGCCTGCCTTTTGAGTTTATAATCAACTAATTATCAGTCGCAGCAACATCCCCAGGCCCCGGAAATCCGGGGCCTTTTCTATTGTTAAAAGATTTGGATGTTTTTTTCCTCTCCCCCCCCCATTTTCGATATATTTGTCACGAAAATTCGCAATTTTACGTAAACACCCCTCAAAAAATGGGGGGTATATCAAAATAAATATGGCAAGGCACAGATTTAAAGCCCTGGAGGAAGTACTCACCAGGAAACCGGTAGATGTAAAATTGCAGGCTGCAAAGGTCAGCGATCTTTTCGGAGCAAACGTATTCGGACACGACAAGATGAGACAGTACCTCAGTAAAGATGCGTTTGAATCAGTTATGGGTGCAGTTTCATCCGGCACCAAGATTGACCGTAAGACAGCGGATCAGGTAGCCAATGCTATGAAAGCATGGGCGATGGAACAAGGAGTAACGCACTACACGCACTGGTTTCAGCCTCTGACCGGCACTACAGCAGAAAAGCACGACGCCTTTTTTACGCCGGTGGAGAACGGACGTGCGATGGAAGCCTTTGGAGGAGAACAGCTGATACAACAGGAACCTGACGCTTCTTCATTTCCCAGCGGCGGCATCCGCAATACATTTGAGGCCAGGGGCTACTCAGCATGGGATCCCTCCTCCCCCGCCTTCATCTATTCCAACACACTTTGCATTCCCACCATTTTCATTTCCTATACCGGTGAAGCACTTGATTTCAAGACACCTCTTCTCAAAGCCCTGAACGCGCTGGATAAGATCGCTACGGAAGTGTGTCAGTATTTTGATAAGGACGTGACGAAGGTAACCGCAACATTGGGATGGGAACAGGAGTACTTCCTGGTAGATACGGCGCTATATAATGCCCGGCCGGATCTCAACCTCACGGGACGAGCCCTGTTCGGACATGCTCCCGCAAAGGGGCAGCAGCTGGAGGATCACTATTTCGGTTCCATTCCGGAACGGGCAGTTGCCTTCATGAAAGACCTGGAGCAGGAATGCTGGTTGCTAGGTATTCCTATTAAGACCCGTCACAACGAGGTAGCTCCGAATCAGTTCGAGTGTGCTCCCATTTTTGAAGAGTGCAATCTGGCGGTGGATCACAATCAGCTTTTAATGGATGTCATGGAAAGAGTGTCTCGCCGGCATTCATTCCGTGTTTTGCTTCATGAAAAGCCCTTCGCCGGAGTAAACGGAAGCGGAAAACATAACAATTGGTCCATGGGTACCAACACAGGGAAAAATCTTCTGTCGCCTGGGAAAAACCCAAAAACAAACCTGATGTTTCTCTCCTTCTTTATTAATACGATCAAAGCGGTACACGATAACGATGATCTGCTGAGAGCCGCGATTGCTTCGGCGGGTAACGATCACCGGCTGGGGGCAAATGAGGCACCTCCTGCCATCATGAGTATATTCATCGGCAGTCAGCTTACCCGGGTATTGGAAGATCTGGAGAAGAAAGTAAAAGCCGGTAAAATGACCCCTGATGAGAAGACGGCCCTTAAGCTGGGAATCGGAAAGATCCCGGATGTGTTACTGGATAACACCGATCGCAACCGCACTTCTCCATTTGCATTCACAGGAAATAAATTTGAATTCCGTGCAGTAGGGTCCTCTGCCAACTGTTCCGGCCCTATGACCGTTCTCAATACGATAATGGCCGATCAGCTTCGGGTGTTTAAAAAAGAAGTAGATCAGCTGATCAGCAAGGGAAAGGAAAAAGATGAGGCCATCTTTAATGTACTGGTAGATTACATTAAGGCTTCGCGGCGTATTCTTTTTGAAGGGAACGGGTACAGCGACGAATGGAAGAAGGAGGCGAAGAAGCGTGGTCTGAACAATTTCAGCACCACACCGGAAGCTCTTGATTCATATATAGACAAAAAAACGCTGGACCTTTTTGAACGAAACGGGATTATGAGTCACCGCGAGCAGGAAGCGCGTCATGCCATCCACCTGGAGACGTATTCCAAAAAAATACAGATTGAAAGCCGCGTAATGGGTGACCTTGCCATGAATCACATTATTCCTACTTCCATCCGATATCAGAAGATGCTGGTGGATAATGTAAGCGGGATAAAGAACATTTTATCAGGCTCGGAATATACTAAGGTAGCCGGCCCCCAGCTTGACATGATTAAAGAAATCAGTGAGCACATCGCAGTTATTAAGGAAAACGTTGAGCACATGATCGAAGCCCGTAAGAAGGCAAATGGCATTGATGATCACCGTAAACACGCCCTGGCCTATTGTCATGAGGTGAAAGCACACTTTGAAACCATCCGATACCACGTGGACAAGCTGGAATTGATTGTGGATGATGAGAGCTGGCCTTTACCGAAATTCCGCGAGTTGCTTTTTACCAAATAACGGATACTTCTGAAAATAAAAAATCCCCCTCCGGAAACCGAAGGGGGATTTTTATTGCGATTAGTGTTGCTCAGAAATGCCACATGTCGTGCTCCATCAGGAACAGATCGTTCTTAATCCGGTCACTCTCAAACAATGCATCAATACTCTTGGCATATTCTACAATTACCCGGTCATACACGTTGCTCTCCTTACGGATATAGCTGCTGAAAAGGCGTTTATGGAAGATATCATCAAACGTTCTGCGCTCCGCGTCGTTAAAACGGTTAAACACTTCGTACTGGGCAAAATAAGGGCGGCACTCCGGGAAGTAAACCCAGAAGAGCGGCTCATAGCCCCTGAAATCGCCGTTCTGATCGATCTTTTCGACCATGGGAGCAATACCAATGATTCTCACTTCCATCACACTTCGCTGCTTATCAAAAAACCAGTCTTCCTTTACCCAAAACTGAGTGATCTTTGCAGCGTCGATCTGGCGGGGAACAAGTACAGTATCCATGAGTCCCGTATTGATGTTCGGTGTCAGAACGGTATCCATGGAATTCAACTTGGATTTCACCAGTGACAGGGGCATTTCGTACTGGAACTCATCATCAATCGCCGGACGATCATACGCGTGAAGAGCACCTTCCTCCAGGCCTTTCCGGATCACATCAAACAGACATAATCTGTTTTTTATGGGCTCGGTGGGATAGTAGAGCGGAAGATTAATTTTCTCCCTCATATCAATTACTCTCCAGATACGCTTAGCGAACATTACATCCGCCTCCCGGAGATAGGTATAAGGAATGGGCTTACGCTGATTGATATGCTCCTTAAGATAGGGGCTGTCATACGGCGCATTCGGATTAATTACGGTCTGTCCCGACACTCCGGCCGAAAAGAACGCCGCAAGGGCGAACATCAGACAATACTTAATACCATTTTTCATCTTCCTCTTTTTTTTGTTGCTCGGTTAGATCACCTTGATGCTCAATCCGGGAATGGTACGCATGGTTCCATCAGGACCCACGACCTTCACGTTATCTATGTAAATCTTGGAACCGGCCTTCACCTTGGTCATATACGTCTTCTGTTCCGGTGAAACCATATTTCCATTGGATTTCGCGGTAGCTTCCACCCCATTGATAGTCATGGACATTTCGAAGGATACCACTTTAAACTTGAGGTCAAAATCAAAGTTCACCATTTCTGCGAGTACACCCTGAGCAGCAAGAACCGCACTTTTGCTCACGGCCATATTCGGGTCTCCGGCGCGTTTTCCGGCGAAATTGGCCACAGGATCAGGAACGGGTTTAATACGAAACTCAAAATTCCCCATTGGCTTGCTTGTTCCGCCAAAGTCGGCCGAAACGGTGATATTACATTTGGCACCACCCTTCACTCTGCACACAAAATCTCCCTTCTTGCCCGAAGGAGACAATGATCCGGCGGTACAAACCGCACGAACCTTTTCTGCAGGAACCCCGGGTACGGACACCGAGATCGGATTATCCACTCCAATGTACAACACATTCATCTTGGTGGGAGAAACCACCGCAGCCGGGCGGGCAGACATAAATGCGCTCTTGAATGGGAAAAACTTATAGCTGTTATCCGAAGGATTTTTCACCCGGATCAGACCGGAATACTTGTTTTCTCCTTCAGAGGAAGGGCTCAGCTTATAAACACCCACCCCCTTGCTCACGACAACGGATGTAGTGTCGTAAACCACACCGGGCTTTGGTCCGGCGAGCGTGGAGTCAATCTCTCCCAGAAACACAGTAGGATTGGAGGTTGTGGAGAACGCTGCTACGAAGATCTCGGCGCGGTATTCATCGCCGATCAGTACATAGTTGGAACTCGCCACCACCCGTCCTGCGAGTGTATCAAACTTAAAGGAGGAGGCATCAATCTTGGTATACAGATGCTTCAGGATGTCGGACTCAGCATTTTTAATTTCATTCTGAATCCTTGACATGATTGCGATAACAGCAGCGCAGGGTATGTGATAGAAGTTATTGGTTTCCCATGAAACCATTCCTCCGTCCACAATAGAATACTGATCATCTGTTTTAAGACCAATATTCATATTCCCGCGCTCTTTCTCGTCTACGTAATTGAGCATTTTTCCACGAAAATCGATAATACGCTGCTTCAGCTCTTTCGCTTTTCCTGTAGGATTTCCGGGGTCATCCCCAATCAGTTCGTGGGTGGGGATGTCATAGTTATCCTTTTTATCCATCCACTCAATCGTAAGAGTATCTGCCACGTTTTTCTCCACCTGCTCCACTTTCATAAAGAGCATAGTCTTGAGACTATCTACGTAGTCATACATGTTCTTGGCATCCTTCATCGCCGCTTCTGCCTTATCCTTGTAGGGCTTCACCTTCACGGGGTCGTTCTGCATGGCTTTCACAAAGTCGTTGAAGGTGACTTCATTTTTAGCCGCAAAGTTCCTGTTCGTGTCGATCAGTCCTGCATTGATAATAGCGAAGGCGTTGAGGATCTCCTTGGAAACATTAAGTGCCAGAAGAGCGGTGAGTACGAGGTACATCATACCGATCATCTTCTGCCTCGGGGTTTCTTTTCCACCAGCCATTATATCAAAATATTAAGATGAAACTTGTCGTTAATTATCCACTGCTCTTATCACTTGCGAACATTCATCGCGGTGAGCATGTTACCATACACCGTGTTGAGTGACTCGAGGTTCTGGGCCAGCACAGCCATTTCCTGCTTGTACCGTTTGGTGTCCTCCATAGAGGCACTCAGGTTGCTCATCACGCTCTCGATGCTCTCATACATTTTGTTGGTAGCACGCAGGTGTTCTTCAGACCCTTTCAGCTGAAGCTCGTAAACCGAGTTCAGGGAAGTGAGGTTCTTTGAAACCTTACTGAGCTGTTCACCAAAGTTGGCAGAATCACCTGCCGTCATGGAGAGTCCCATCATAGATTCAGCGGCCTTTGAGTAGCTGCTGGACAGTTCGCTCACATTTTTGGCAGCGGATTTCACACTGCTCACATATTCACCGGTGGCAACGGAAGCCTCTGTGATATTTGAGATTTTGTTTGCCTGATCACTAAGGTTTTTCATACCATCGCCCAGGGAAGCAATAAGCTCAGGACCGATTTTGGCCTCTTCCAGCATATTATCGAGCTGTTCAGTAATCGAAAGTTTTTCTTCTTCTGCAGGAAGTTCTTCTTTCGCCTCGTGCCCCTCACCGTGCATTCCGGCAAGTTCCGGGTAAACAAGACTCCAGTCTACTTCCTCATGGATAGGTTCAAATGCAGAAAAAGCAAAGATGATGGCCTCGGTGCTCAGACCCACCACAAGGAGGGGACCTGAAAAGGGCCAGTGCATGATTTTAAAGAGAGCGCCCACAATTACGACGGAGGCACCCAAACCGTAAAGTTTGGCCATGAAATTCTTCCACTTACGGGTTCCTGGTCTGAAATCTTTAAACATACGCTTCGGTTTTAGTTGGGGTTAATGATTCGGTTAATTGCTGTTTGGTATTGATACTGTTTTAAATATCATCACCCTTATCACGACCCAGGTAAGTCATTACACAGCGGAAGCCGATGTAACACTTAGCCGTATCCTGGTATTCGTAAGTACGGGATGAGGTTTGAAGATAAAATCCTACGTCCTTCCATGATCCTCCGCGGATCACTTTTCTTTTCAGGACGGAAGGATCGCTGTCCTTTGCATCATAAAGATAATCCGGGTTCAGGTCATGGGAGAAATCATACGCTGCCTCATCATAGGCATTGCTGGTCCACTCCGAAGCATTTCCCGCCATACAATACAATCCGAATTCGTTGGGCGAGTAGGAAGTAACTTTAACAGTGTGGAATCCACCATCAACGAAATACGAACCGCGCATAGGTTTGAAGTTTCCAAGGAAGCAACCACGGATGTTACGGATATAAGGACCTCCCCAGGGGTACGGACTAAGATCCAGTCCACCGCGGGCAGCATATTCCCACTCCGATTCGGTAGGCAAACGATAATCATTCACAATGGTACGTCCGATAGATGTGAAGAATCCATCCAGCAACTGGGTTCGCCAGATACAGAATGCCTTGGCCTGTTTCCATGTTACACCCACCACCGGATACTCATCATAAGCCGGATGCCAGAAGTAATTATTGGTCATAGGCTCATTAAACGAATAAGTAAAGTCAAGTATCCATGCAAGTGTGTCGGGATACACGTTAATCACATCCTTAATAATAAAGACCTTTCTGTCTTTGCCGGGAACACCGTTCACCGTATAAGATCCCAGCGAAGTGTCAGAAGTAGAGAATCCCACCCCGTTGATAAACATCTTTCCATCCTCTTCCGGATCAGGATCGGGCGACATTTTCCACTTAAAACGATTCGCTTTACGGGCAGCAGTACGCAGATCCAGCCAGTAGTAGGCATAGTTTAGCTTGCGGGAATCAATTTCCTTTCTCTTCCAGTAACGCTCCCTCGGAGGCAGGTACATATCTTCCAGTATCTGGCGGTATTCCTCGTCATCACTGTCCCACTTAATCTTATAATCCCACGCAATGGGGGGAGGATCAGGATAAGGTTCACCCACCAAAACAGGATTCCCTGCGAAGTAATCCTCTTCAGGTACAATATAGTCTTCATCACCGGCATTCGCTAACAAACGCCTTGCGATGGAGTCTCGCACCCAGTATACCCACTGACGGTATTCATTATTGGTAATCTCCGTTTCATCAATATAGAAAGCCTGAACGGATACGGTCTTCGCCTTTTGTGTGAAGGCGTAGGGCACGTCCTGGTCAGAGGCACCCATATTATAACTACCCGGGGGGCAGTACAACATACCGTAGGGGTCGTAATCGTACCAAGGTTCACGATTCTGGACCCCGATAAGTTCTCCATTGCCCTGGTTACAGGAAGCCAGCACTGCCGCCAAGGATCCAACTAAGAGTAACTTTTTCATTGGTTCTGTTTGTTTGTCACTTCGTTTAATTCTTACCGATATTATCCTCTATATACTTGAAAATCATCCTGCTAGACACAGGATGATATGCTTCCGAAGCAATATAGAGTTGCTTTAACGATAATAAAATCAAAAGGTTACAATAAATTATTTTTTATTTCAAAAACCTGGGGTTGATATGACTCTGGGTCTTTTGCTTTGGAACCATCTTATAGCAGTACCCTACAACGATCTCGGGGGTACCATTGGAATGGTTCTTTATATCTGAGGTGGTAAAATCGTAGGCTACCCCTGCCTTAAAGGCACTCTTACCCATTTCTTTCTGATATCCCAGCATGGCGGCGATTGCATCTGTCATTCGATAAGAAGCTCCCAGCCACACCATTTTCTGATACATTCCGGTAACGTTCAGATCGAAAATAGTAGATTTCGCATCAGATTTAACCAATACATTGGGAATCAGCTGAATATCACCTGTAATATCGAAGGTATAACCTGCAAGAACGAAATAGTGACGGGCCACACCAAAGTTCATCTGGTTTTTGGTCACATCCTGTTCCGGAAGGTGTGTAGAAGCCAATCCGACATAGAGCTTGGGAGTGGTATAGTACAAACCGAAATCAAGGTCATAAGTGATAGAACTTTCCTTCGCATCCGGGATGGAAGCATCTGGTTGAATGGAAGACTGTCCATCTGGAGGTAACCAGTTGTATATCAATGTCTTTTGAATCATTCCGACTCCAATGCCGATTCCTAGTACTCCCACACTGCCAATGGGCTGATGGAAGGAGTAGGCTCCTCGTGCGAAGAGGGATTTATCATTTCCCAGTTGGTCCTGGATCACGGTAAGACCGAGTCCTCCGTGAAGAGCACGCGAAGGTGCATCCAGACTAAAGAGCAATGATTTGGGAGCTCCGTCAAATCCCATCCACTGCATCCGGTACATGGCTACAGCACACAAGGCTCCGTTCGTTCCGGCATAACCGGGGTTGAACGAGAGTTTATTGTGCATAAACTGAGAAAACTGCTGATCCTGCTGGGAAAATCCCAAAGAAGCAAGAACGGAAAATGATAAAAGGATAATAATTTTCTTCATGGCAATCGTGTTAGGTTTTAATAAGTTACACCTAATAGGTCGCTAAGGTAGGGAAAATACTTACGAAAGCAAATTTTTTTCCCCCCTCAGTTTCTACCCCTATTTGCCTGATAGACGGCACATTCGGTAATGGTTGCCTGCTCTGATCAGCCCAGTTTCTGGAAAGTCTGCCACCAGCGGTCAGGAACCTCCTCTCCAAGCGCTGTTTGGTAATCGCTGTAAGAGCAGGGCACCAGGCAATGTCGCTGAACCTTGAGTCTTTTATCCGGAGGATAGGGCACTTCCATCCACCAGCGGTCGGAGCGCAGACTTTTATAGAAAATGATTTCGCTGTTTTGGTCTTTGATGGCAACGTGGTATTTCTGGTAATCTGCGGTATTGCGGAAGGGATAGTCCTTCTTGCGCGAATAATAGCCTTCCAGAAAATACCAAAGTGCCTGACCCAGGAGCATGGCAGACTGCTGCCGTCTGTCTTTCGAAGGATTGTATTCGTAGAATCCGATTGAAGTTAGCTTATCACTCATTCCGGCGTAACGTGCAATGCGGCAAAGTTCCTCCCCGTAGAAACCATTTGGATGAGGCTGCGCGTGACCCGGGGAATCGCTCATACGCAAACATCCCAGATCCACCGTGAGCATATCGGCATGGCGGATCACCGGTTCTGCTTCCTCCATATGAGATTGCATTTGTCCCAGCCGGTGGGAATCGAAATACAATTTAGCCATCAGGTTCAGCGCGTCTTCATCCACGAAATAAGACTGGTAGCCTATATTGCTGAAATTGAACAAATGGTTGGGCTGATGCAGGATTACTTTGCCGAGCCATGTTCCTGCATGTATTGAATCTTCCGCTGTTCCGAGGTCGAAAGAGTGATCAATGGATACCACGTTGATCGTAGGTTCCACATTTTCATAAGCGAGGTAATTCGCATAGGACAAATCCTGCGAACCTCCCAGGATGACCGGCAGAATCTGTTTACGCAGTAATTCATTGATGACTTCCTGAAGCGCAAAATAGGTATCCTTTTTCTCTGCTCCTGCCAGGATATTTCCCAGGTCGGCGATTACCGGTTCCATGATGCCGCGTCGCAACGAGTAAAAATGCGGCCGAACGGCATCGGCGCCTGCTGCACAACCTGCATTCTCGGGATGCCCGCGGTCTTCCTCCACACCCAGCACAGCAATGTGTACGCCATCCAGGTCCGGAAAGCCTCCTGATTCCGAATGAAACCTTGTATAATGAGCTATGGTAGTCTTTTCCTCTCCTATCGGACGAAGGTCTTCACTTACTGGCCGGAAATACACTGAAATATCCTTCATGTCACCTCACTTTTTCGGTTTTTTCTTAGCCGGGGCCTTTTTTTTCGGTGCGGCAGGCTTCTTCCCGGCCTTCTCAGGCTTTTGCGTCTTTGACTTCTTCGGGGAAGCTTTTGCTTTCTTATCCCCGCTTTTTGCTTTGTCATTTCCGCCTCCGGTAAGGGCAAGGCATTCTTCCAGTGTAAGATCTTCCGGAGTTTTTCCTGCCGGAATCTTGAAGAACTTTTTCCCAAGTTTAATACATGGTCCGTAACGGCCGTGCACAACCTTCAGCTCCGGATGAGAAGGAAATTCAGTGATCAGGCTTTTGCGTTCCTTTTCCCGCTTTTCTTCTATCAGCTCCACCGCTCTTTCCAGGGAAATAGCAAAAGGGTCGTCTGTTTTTTTCAGAGAATAGAATCCGTTTTTAAACTTCAGATAGGGACCGAACCGGCCTTTGTTCGCGGTTATTTCCTCTCCCTCCAATTGCCCCACCGGGCGCGGCAGGCGCGGCATTCGCAGGATTTCCTTCACTCTTTCCGCAGAAACGGAATAAGGATCTTCTCCCTTTGGCAGCGAAATAAATTCATCGCCGTGCCGGATGTAAGGACCGAACCTGCCGATATTGACTACCAATTCCTTTTCTTCATAGGTTCCCATATTTCTGGGAAGTTTAAAGAGATCCAGTGCCTCTTCCAGTGTGAGCGTTTCCATGCGCTGGTCCTTTCTCAAACCCGCGAACTTCGGCTTGGGTTCACCTTCCACGGTTTCACCCATCTGCACCAGCGGGCCGAAGCGTCCGATCCGTACGAAGACATTTTTTCCTGTCTTCGGATCCACGCCCAGTTTTCTTTCACCGGTTGCCCGTTCAGAGGTCTCTTCTACTTTTTCAACCGTTTTATGAAAAGGAGAATAGAACTCCTTCAGCATTGCGGTCCAGTCCAATTTACCTTCGGCTATTTCATCGAACTCCTCCTCCACCTTCGCAGTGAAATGGTAATCCATAATATGCGGAAAATTCTTCTGAAGAAAATCGGTGACAACCATTCCCACATCCGTTGGGAATAGCCGGGCTTTTTCTGCTCCGGTAGTTTCAGTGTTTTGCACTGAACTTACTTTTCCGTTCTCCATTCGGAGAACGGTGTATTCGCGCGGCCGGCCTTCTCTGCTTTCCTTCACGATATACTGTCTTTTTACGATTGTGGAAATGGTTGGCGCGTAGGTAGAGGGTCTTCCGATCCCAAGCTGTTCCATTTTTTTAACCAGCGAAGCCTCCGAATACCGGGCCGGCGGGGCGGTAAACTTCTGCACGGCGGTAATCTCCTTCACGCCGAGCGTTTCACCTTCGTTCATTGCCGGCAATATACCTTCATCCTCTTCCCCCTCCTCATCACTGCTTTCCATATAAACCTTGAGAAAACCGTCGAACAATATCACCTCTCCGGTGGCAGTGAAACTGTGCTGGTTCTGGTTGTTTCCGATCTTCACTATCGTTTTCTCAAGTTTCGCATCGCTCATCTGAGAGGCGATGGTTCTTTTCCAAATCAACTCATACAAGCGATGTTCATTGGGTTCTCCGCTGTCTATACCTCTGTTGCTCATGTAGGTTGGACGGATGGCTTCGTGGGCTTCCTGCGCGCCGGCTGATTTGGTGGAGAACTGGCGTTTGTGTGAATATTCCTCACCAAAAAGCCGGTGGATCTCATTTTTACAGGCGTTGATGGCAAAACCGGAAAGATTGACGCTGTCTGTCCGCATATAAGTAATCTTTCCCGCTTCGTAAAGTCGCTGCGCCACCGTCATAGTCTGGGATACGGAAAATCCAAGCTTCCTGGAAGCCTCCTGCTGAAGCGTGGACGTAGTAAATGGTGCTGCAGGAGTTCTCTTTCCCGGCTTTTTCTCGATGGACTGAACAGTAAAACTCGCGCGTGCTATCTGTTCCAGAAACTTCTGTGCCTCTGCTTCCGTATTGAATTTCTCGTCCAGTTCGGCTTTTACTAAAGCAGTACCGGAAAGAAAAAATCCGGTCACTTTATAAAAAGCCCTGGATTCGTGTCCCATGATCTCTCTCTCCCTCTCAACAATAAGGCGAACAGCTACGCTCTGTACCCTTCCGGCCGAGAGATTGGAACGAACCTTTTTCCACAAAATAGGAGAAAGCTCAAATCCCACCAGCCTGTCCAGTACCCGTCGGGCCTGCTGCGCATTAACCAGATGCAGATCAATTTCGCGGGGAGAATTGATGGCATCCTGGATCGCGGTTTTTGTAATCTCATGGTAAACGATCCTGCGGTATTTGCTCTTTTTAAGTCCCAGCACTTCAAAAAGATGCCAGGAAATAGCTTCCCCTTCACGGTCTTCATCCGTTGCCAGCCAAACCATATCCGCATCTTTAGCCAGCTTCTTCAACTCCGAAACCACATCCCGTTTATCCGGGGATATTTCATAGCTGGGGCGGAAATTATCTTCCAGATCCACCCCCATACCTTTCTTCACCAGGTCGCGAATATGACCTACCGAGGATTTGACCTTGAATTCATTCCCAAGGAACTTCTCGATAGTCTTTGCCTTTGCAGGCGACTCAACAATCACAAGATTTTTTGCCATGCTTCACATTTTCTTTTTCTCCGACATTCAGGGCTGCAAAGAAAACGATTCAAAACCCACATTTCCAAATTTGCCTTAAAACCGGGGTCGGTTTATATATATATATAATATATATATATAACTTTCCAAAACTTTTTTTGCCCCCCCCCTGATCTGAAATAGTAGTATGGCGGAATTGAAACCGAAAATAACCGGCACAGGACTGACACTGATTGTCATTGGCAGCTGTATAGGATCAGGGATCTTTATAACGCCTTCGCGGATCGCCGGACTTCTTGATTCTCCATCACTTATACTTCTGCTGTGGATTGTTGGAGGGCTGATAACCATCAGCGGGGCTTTATCTTATGCAGAGCTGGCATCGAGGTTTCCCCAAGCAGGAGGCGTGTATGTTTATCTGCGGGAAGCATTCGGTTCCGTGTGGGCATTTTTATTCGGCTGGGTGGTACTCACTGCCGTAACCAGCGGTGCACTTGCCGCGCTGGCGCTGGCCTTCACACAATTTCTCGGACTGGTGATTCCGGAGATTGAACCCTACCGGTTGCCGGTTGCGGCCGGGGTTCTGATCATCACCTCCGTTGCGAATGTTTTCGGGGTACAGGTCGGACAGTTTTTTTCAAATTTATTTACATCACTTAAAGTAGCCGGGATCGTATTTATTATTCTCTGCGGACTGTTTGTTTTCAACGGGGAATCCCGTGCTATGTATCACACTCCTGAAGTGAATTTCGCTACAGTTCAGGCGTTTTTTCTTGCACTCACGGGAGTATACTGGTCCTACGGCGGATGGCAGCACGCCACCTACATCAGTTCGGAGGTAATAAATCCCGGTAAAAACATCGCAAAAGCGATGATCCAGGGCTCCTGTGCGGTCATGCTGATCTACCTTCTGTCGAACATGGCATACATGAACGTGATGGACCTGGATTCCGTGGCAGCTTCCGAACGAGTAGCAGCCGACATGATGCAAGAGGTGCTACCCGGATATGGATCCAGGATTATGGCAATTATTGTAAGCATTTCTGTTTTCGGAACCATCGCCATTTATACTATGACCGCCCCCAGGATCTATTTTGCCATGGCATCGGACGGAGTATTTTTTTCGGGATTAACCAGGATTCACCCGAAGTTTCACACCCCTATACCGGCCATTCTGCTCCAATCCGGCTGGGCCATTCTCCTGCTTTTTTTCTGGGGAACATTTTCGAATCTGATTGAATATGTCACGTTTACCGAAGGAGTATTCCTTGCGATGGCCGCCCTCAGCGTTATTGTATTGCGAAAAAAAATTCAGGAACCTCCGGGGTTTAGATCGCCGCTATATCCTTTACTGCCACTGTTCTACTTTTCCGTTTCAGTTCTGTTTCTGGGGGTTGGATTATACTCCCATCCGGTGCAGGCCCTGGCTGCGCTGGTCATTTTCAGTTCAGGGCTGATCGTTTATCTGTTTTTCAGAAAGAGGCGTAAAACTCTGATTTAGTAGACGTTAATGAAGGTTAATTCCTTCTGTGACATTTTGTCACCTAACGCATTTTCGGTAAATTTGCAGCCCGTTTAAAGAGAAAATGGAAACAAATAAACTTTTGGACGAAGGCCGGCAGGGTGAAGTGCTGATGATGCAAGGCAGAGCAGAGCAGGGAAGCCGGAAACTATTTCTTGAAAGTTACGGATGTCAGATGAATTTTTCAGACAGCGAGATTGTAGCTTCCGTGCTTGCCTCCGAAGGATTTACAACCACCGATAATTACCGTGAAGCTGATCTGGTACTCATCAATACGTGTTCGATACGTGAAAACGCCGAGCAGAAAGTGCGCCACCGTCTGCAGGAATTCAATGCAGCAAAAAAGCGCAAACCCGGTCTCATCATAGGGGTGATGGGATGCATGGCGGAACGATTGAAATCTAAATTTCTCGAAGAAGAGAAGATGCTGGACATCGTGGTAGGACCAGACGCCTACAGAGATTTGCCCGGACTCATCCGGCAGGTAGAGGGCGGACAAAAGGCGGTGAATGTACTTTTAAGCCGGGAAGAGACGTACGCAGACATCAGTCCGGTACGTTTAGACAGTAACGGAGTTTCCGCATTCATCAGCATCATGCGGGGTTGCGACAACATGTGCAGTTTTTGTGTGGTTCCCTTCACGCGTGGGAGGGAAAGAAGCCGCGACCCGCATAGCGTTGTGCAAGAAGCGAAGGAACTGATGCGGGAAGGTTACCGGGAAGTGACCCTGTTAGGTCAAAACGTGGATTCCTACATTTGGGCGGGGGGAGGATTGAAAAAAGACCTCTCCGATGAGCAGAAGGCCGGTGCGGTTGATTTCGCAGGGCTTTTAGAAATGGTGGCGAGCATATCTCCGCAACTCCGTGTGCGGTTCTCCACTTCTCATCCCAAAGATATTACAGACAAAGTGCTGGAGACGATGGCGGCTCATGATAATATCTGCAGGTACATTCATTTACCTGTGCAGAGCGGAAGTACGGCGATGCTGGAACGCATGAACAGGGGATACAGCAGGGAATGGTATCTATCCCGGGTAAAAAGAATTCGCCAGATTATGCCCGACTGTGAGATCTCCACAGATATAATTACGGGGTTTTGCGGCGAAACAGAGGATGATCACCGGCAAACGCTGTCTCTCATGGCAGAAGCCGGATTTTCATACGCCTTCATGTTCGCCTATTCTGAGCGGCCGGGAACGCCGGCAGAGAAGCACATGAAAGACGACGTTCCGGAAGAAACGAAGCTACGCCGGTTACGGGAAGTGGTAGCACTTCAGCAACAGCATTCTGCAGCACGAACAAAAGAGGCCGTTGGAAAATCGCACCGCGTGCTTATTGAAGGTCCGTCGCGCCGATCGGAAAACATGTGGAGCGGGCGTAATTCCCAGAATAATGTGGTGGTATTCCCAAAGGGCAAATCGGGAAAAGGAGAATATGCAGAAGTAATGGTGGAAGATTGCACCTCAGCAACACTGATAGGAAAAGAAATATTATCCTACTGAAAATGGGTATCCAGGATATAAAAAACAGGTTCGGAATCATGGGCACATCACCCCTGCTTGACCGGGCCATTGACATTGCCATGCAGGTAGCGCCCACGGATCTGAGTGTGCTGGTAACAGGTGAGAGCGGTACAGGGAAGGAAGTATTCCCTCAGATCATCCATCAGACGAGTTCCCGCAAACATGGTCCGTACATAGCCGTTAACTGTGGCGCCATTCCGGAGGGCACGATAGACTCTGAACTTTTCGGCCATGAAAAAGGTTCGTTCACGGGTGCATCCGACACACGAAAAGGATATTTTGAAGTAGCCAACGGAGGAACAATATTCCTTGATGAGGTCGCTGAAATGCCTTTGGCAACACAGGCACGTCTGCTTCGTGTGCTCGAAACAGGGGAGTTCATCAAGGTGGGCTCTTCAAAGGTACAGAAGACCAATGTTCGTGTGGTAGCCGCCACCAATGTAAACCTGGTGAAGGCCATTGAGCGCGGAAAATTCAGGGAAGACCTCTATTACCGTTTAAATACTGTTCCCATTCTGATACCATCGCTGCGGGAAAGAAAGCAGGACATCCTGCTGCTTTTCCGGAAATTTGCTTCCGACTTTTCAGCGAAGTACCGGATGCCCCCGGTTAAGCTGAATACGGAAGCAGAACAGATGCTCACCGCTTTTTACTGGCACGGAAATGTCCGTCAGTTAAAAAATATCACCGAACAGATCTCTATCATTGAAAAAGTACGGGATATAGACGCCCGTATTCTTATGCGGTATCTTCCCGCTCAGCCGACCACGCAACTGCCTGCGGTTGTACGACAGGAAACTTCTCCCGGTGAAATTTCGGAGCGGGAGATCCTGTACAAGGTTCTTTTCGAGCTAAAAAAGGACATGAACGATCTGAAAAAAATTGTGGTGGACCTTATTGAAAATGACACAGGGCTGAAGCAGGACTTCAAACCCGAAAATGCACAAATTATCAAGCAGCTTTACAATGAGGTAGGATTACCGGAGACGAACGTTCAGCTGGGATATGGGCAGAACTCCCCATCACTTTCAGGTACGCTGATAGGAAACGGTGAAGAAATACAGCTGGGAGAAGAAGTGGTAGAGGAACCCAAAACACTTTCCCAGGTAGAAGAGGAAATGATCCGGCGCTCACTGGAAAAATTTAAGGGAAAAAGAAAACTGGCTGCAGGAGAGCTGGGAATTTCCGAGAGAACGCTCTACCGGAAGATCAACGAATATGGAATAAAAGAATGAGACTTGCATTTCTGACCGTGCTGCTTTTAGCGGGATCTGTTACATCCTGCAGGATGAATTTATCTTTCACCGGAGTAAATACAGATGCGCGCACTGCCACTGTAAAGTTTTTTACACCGGTGGCTTCGCTTGCGAAACCAACTGTAGGGCAGGTATTCACCGAAGCACTGAAAGACGCCGTTTCCGGACAGGGGAAACTGGACCTGGTGAATTCCGGCGCCGACCTCGTTTATGAAGGAACCATCAGCGGTTACTCCACCGCGCCGGTGGCTATTCAGGGAAATGATCAGGCTGCAATGAACCGTTTGACCATTACCGTGCAGCTTAAATTCACCGACATAAAAAACAATTCCAAAAGTTTTGAGTCCGCGTTTACGCGTTATGCCGATTTCAGTGCCGGGCAGTCGCTGGCCGCCGTGGAAGATCAGCTCATTCGCGACATTACAGAGCAGCTCGTGCAGGACATTATCAATAAAACATTGCAGGACTGGTAGCATGAACCGTGAACGTTTTCATCAATACCTCTCCCAGCCTGCCCAGCTGAAAAGCGATGCGCTCACCGATCTGGAAGGAGTCATCAACACTTACCCGTGGTTTACCACGGCACGATTACTGTATTTGAAAGCGCTGCATACCACTGAGCATATCCTTTACCCTTCCCAATTGCAGCAAGGCGCACTGCATGTTCCGGACCGGCGCGCACTCTACGAACTCATTCATTTGCCCGTTGAAAGTGTAAAACCCGCTGAAAAAGAAACCCCGCCGACTGAAAAAAAACCGGTTAGTACTCCGGAAAAAACCTACGGTTCGAAAACGGTGAGCGAATACATTGCCGAAAAGAAGAAAGAGTTGCAGGAAGAAGAACAGGCGGCCGCCAAGGTACTGCAACTGGCTAAGAATGCGCGTGAACAATCTGAAGTAACAGAAGAAAAAAAGCGTACCGCTGAAGAAATACTGGTTCGGAACCTGAAAGAAGAAAAACTGGAAATTCTGGACACCCCGGGTGAGATCCAGCTTGAGGAAATCCAGAAGACCGAGCAAGATGCTGTAAAGCTGGATAAAGACATGAAGCAGGAGGCCGTGAGAGTGACCTATACCGGTGACAAAATCGGCACAGGCGAGGAGAGCAAAGAAGTACGGGCGGAGGCCAAGGAATTGTTAGAACGCGTAGGACATCCACGCTTGCGCACGTTGAGTGACTGGCTTACAGACATTGACGAAGGCAGGGAACACCCCTCCGAGATTGCCGAGCATCCGGTTCAAAACACGTCCATAGAATCCATTATTGACAAATTCATTCAGGAAGAACCCAAACTATCCAAACCCAAAAAGGAGTTCTTCAATCCTGTGAATATGGCCAAACACAGTGTGGTAGATGATGAAGAGCTTGTAACTGAGACACTTGCAAGAATCTATATAAAGCAAGGTAATTTCGCGAAGGCCATCCGGATCTATGACATTTTAAGCTTGAAGTTTCCGGAAAAAAGCACTTACTTTGCCGCCCTTATTGAGGAGATAAAAAACAGGAATTTAAACAGTTAAGTCATGGGAGTAGTAGCAGTCCTTATCATTTTAATCAGTATCCTGCTGACCCTAGTGGTGCTCATCCAGAATTCAAAAGGTGGTGGCATCGCTTCTAATTTTGCATCGAACACGCAGGTGGTAGGAGTAAAGAAGCAGGCCGAGTATATTGAAAAAGTAACCTGGGGCCTGATGATCGCACTCATGATCTTGTGTGTAAGTGCCGGGGTAGGAAGCAAAGGAGCGATTGAAAGAAAAACAACAGACTCCAAGGTAAAGGAAGGATCGGTAAAAACCCCCGTGCCTTCTGTGAATCCTCCGGGAATCAGTTCACCTACCGTACCGCCGCCCTCCACAGGTACACCGTGAATCAGTGTTGTTCTGACATTTTTTCAATTAAATATTGACATCCGTTCTGCCTGACTGAAAATTTGTCCTGTTCTTCCGGTCTGGCACCGATTTCGATTACAGGGAAACGTTAAACCAAAAACAATTCAATAAACATCAATCACATGGCAAAGATCAGCGTAAAACCACTGGCCGACCGCGTGCTGGTAGAAGCCGCAGCCGCCGAAGAAAAGACAGCTTCCGGTATTATTATACCGGATACCGCTAAGGAAAAACCCCAGCGCGGAAAAGTAGTAGCCGTCGGAAACGGAAAAAAAGAAGAACCGATGACCGTTAAAATCGGTGACGAGATCCTTTACGGTAAGTACGCCGGAACAGAGATCACGATCGACGGTAAAGAATACCTTATTATGCGAGAGTCTGATATTTTCGCAATTCTCTAATTTAAAAAAACAGAATCAACATGGCAAAAGAAATCACCTTCAATGTGGATGCCCGTGACCAGCTCAAGAAAGGAGTGGACACACTGGCGAATGCAGTGAAAGTTACATTAGGTCCCAAAGGACGTAATGTGATCATTGATAAGAAATTTGGTGCTCCTGCCGTTACCAAGGACGGAGTAACCGTAGCAAAAGAGATTGAGCTGAAGAATCCCATCGAGAACATGGGCGCACAGATGCTTAAGGAAGTTGCGTCCAAAACAGCGGATGTGGCCGGCGACGGAACCACAACTGCTACCGTTCTGGCTCAGGCGATTGTAACAGCCGGTCTTAAAAACGTTGCAGCAGGTGCAAACCCCATGGATCTCAAGAGGGGAATTGACAAGGCCGTACACGCCGTTGTTGAGCAACTGAGCAAAATGTCGCAAAAGGTTGGAGACGATAATAAAAAGATCGAACAGGTTGCAACAATTTCCGCCAACAACGATAGTTTCATTGGCAAACTCATTGCCGAGGCGATGGGCAAGGTAAAGAAGGAAGGCGTGATCACCGTTGAAGAGGCAAAAGGAACAGAAACCACTGTTGAAGTGGTGGAAGGAATGCAGTTTGACCGCGGTTACATCTCTCCTTATTTCGTTACAAATGCCGACAATATGGAGGCGGTGCTTGAAACTCCGCACATCCTTATTTATGAGAAGAAGATATCCAATATGAAGGAGCTTCTCCCGATCCTTGAAAAGCAAGTTCAGACCGGAAAACCCCTGCTGATTATTGCGGAAGATCTGGACGGTGATGCGCTGGCCACTCTGGTGGTGAACAAGATCCGCGGCTCACTGAAAGTATGCGCAGTAAAAGCTCCCGGGTTTGGCGACCGCAGAAAAGCCATGCTGGAAGACATTGCAATTCTTACCGGCGGAACACTGATCAGCGAAGAGCGGGGATATAAACTCGAGAACGCCGATTTATCTTACCTCGGAAAAGCTGAAAAAATTACAGTGGATAAAGACAATACAATCATTGTTGGCGGTTCTGGTAAAAAAGCGGATATCACTGCCCGCGTAGGTCAGATCAAAGCACAGATTGAAACCACCACTTCCGATTATGATAAAGAAAAGCTTCAGGAGCGGCTGGCTAAACTGGCCGGAGGAGTTGCGGTTCTGTATGTAGGAGCAGCTACAGAGGTGGAAATGAAAGAAAAGAAAGACCGCGTAGACGATGCGCTTCATGCAACCCGCGCAGCAGTGGAAGAAGGGATTATTCCCGGCGGAGGCGTTGCATACATCCGTTGTATCGACGGACTGGATAAGTTGAAAGGCGCTAACGAAGATGAACAAACCGGAGTGCTGATCGTGAAGCGCGCTCTTGAAGAGCCCCTTCGTCAGATCGTTGCCAACTGCGGCGGAGAAGGATCCATCGTTGTGCAGAAGATCCGTGAAGGAAAGGGAGATTATGGTTATAACGCACGTACGGAAGAGTACGAAAATCTGCTGGCTGCAGGAGTGATTGATCCCACAAAAGTGGCCCGCGTGGCATTGGAAAATGCTGCCTCCGTGGCCGGTATGCTGCTAACCACCGAGTGTGTGCTCTCCGATATCAAAGAAGACAAACCCGCTCCGGCTATGCCTCCAGGAATGGGTGGTGGAATGGACTATTAATCTGAATTTCAATGCAAAACAAAAGCCCTCTTTACCGGGGCTTTTGTTTTTTTTGGCAGAATCGTTTCGGGGAAGTACATTTGGGTATGCTCCGTTCTTTACCTCTCCTTTTTCTTCTTCTTCTTTCAGACCTGATTAGCGCAGGTCCATGGGTGCAAAAACCTTCCTTACCCGGACCTGGCAGACACCGCGGATTTTCCTTTGTAACCGGTAATAAGGCATATGTTGGCGGTGGCTGGAATGGCTGGACCATGTGGAATGATATGTGGGAATACGATCCGGCGAGCAATTCCTGGACGCAGCGGGCCAATACACCCACCAATTTTTACACCAGTTCCGGAGTGGGAATAGGTAGTAAAGGCTATGTCACCGGAGGCACCCTTGGCGCAGCTCTTTATGAATATGACCCCGCAACAAACACGTGGACTGCAAAGGCGAGTGCGCCTCAGGCTGCATTCTGGGAAAGCAATGCTATCAATCTGAACAATAAACTGTATATGTCGGACTGGAATATACTGATGGTATATGATCCTTCCGTGAACAGCTGGCAAACGCTAACGCCCACCCCCAATCAGAATATCTACGGCCCGGGAGTTTCCATTGGCAGTTTTATGTATACCGTTTTTGAGGGAGGTACGGGTACCGTAAGATTCGACCCCGCTACCAATACCTATACGCAGTTGGCCAGCTTCCCCGGGGAAAGCAGAACACAAGCCTCTGCATTTGAAGCGGGTGGAAAAATTTATGCCGGATGCGGCGATGGTGTAATCAGCGACAACATCCGCGATTTCTGGGAATATAATCCTGCGACCAACTCATGGAGGCAAATTGATGACCTTCCCGGAGATACCCGGGAGAACGCAGTTGCCTTCACACTCAACGGGCGGGGATATCTCTGCACAGGAACCAATGGCATCAATCACCAGGATCTGTGGATGCTGCTGCCGGAAAATATCACCAACGTAAACGACCCGGATCCGGTTAGTATCTCCGTTTTTCCTAACCCTTCATCCGGAGACGTATATTTCAGCCTGGCCGCTTTGGGCGGATCGGAAACTGTAATTGAACTCTACGATGCCACCGGGCAACTGGCAAGAAGGGAAAGGTGGGAAGGTGAGCAGGGAGTTCTGCGAAGAGAATTACTCCCGGCCGGGATGTATTCCTATACCCTGTTTGCAGGAGGAAAGAAATACTCCGGCAGAATAGCACTGCACTGAAATTTCCGTCATTTTCAATATCTTGTTGGCGGCAACGAAGGGAATGATGATTTAATGCGCTCTATGTCAGTGTTTTAAATATTTTCTTTCTCCCCGGTTAAACGCTGGGGCATTTGCCACGTCTTACTTGCAAACCCGAAAAAAAAGAACAAAAACCAATAAAAATGAAAACCAAAAAATTCATCATCAGTTCACTTCTATTATTCACTGCCGCGGCCGTAGTATTCACAGGCTGCCGCAAACGTGAAGAGGAAGACAATGACACTTCATCGGCGAGCGACCATGCATTCGCTGAAGGCTGCTTCAACGACCTTTCCTCCATTGCTGAACAGGCATCGGATGGAAGTATGAATACCTTTAAATCCGGTGGTGACAACGGAACCCTGCTCAGCGCCTGTGCCATTATTACATGGGATACCCTTAACCAGTCCAATATAGATACACTTACAATTGACTTCGGATCTACTAACTGTCTCTGCTCAGACAACCGTTACCGTCGCGGAAAGGTTATTGTTTCCTACACCGGGGGGCAGCATTATCGTGATTCGGGGCTGGTAGCCACAATCACTCCCAGCAATTATTTTGTAAACAATCACCAGATTCTCGGAACCAAGGTTGTAACAAACCGCGGGCATATCAACCAGGGACGATTGCAGTGGGATATTACGGTGAACGGTCAGGTTATTCTGGCCAATAACGGGGGAACCATCACATGGCAGACCAATAAAACAAAAGTGCTTCTGCAGGGTGAGACCGTTTACAATGCTCCCATCAACTGGCTGCAGGCCAAATGGCAGCTGACCGGAAATGTAAACGGAACAGCAGCCAACGGTGAGAGCTTCAGTGTAACCGTAACTGCACCGCTGGTACGCGATATGACATGCGCATCAAATTTCCGGAGGTACTTCACGCAGGGAACCTTTGATTTTACCCCTGGTTCACGGCCTGTACGTCATGTAGACATGGGTAACGGCACTTGCGACAATCAGTGCACGGTTACGATCAACAACAACACGTACACGGTAACACTCCCATAAGCTTTAAAGAAGAAAACGAAAAGGCTGCCTCCTAAGGGCAGCCTTTTTTATTTGAGCAAAAGTGCTACAGCGTAAGCAGCCACCCCCTCTTCGCGTCCTACGTATCCTAATTTTTCGTTCGTAGTGGCTTTGATAGACAAATCACCGGAGGAAATTCCCAAAACCGGACAGAGGGCGTTCTTCATTGCGGCGATGTGCGGGTTCACCTTTGGTTTCTCAAGGCAAATGGTAGCATCAATATTTCCCACACGATAGCCTCTCTCTTTCATCAGTCCGCACACCTTCCGGAGTAATTCCTTGCTGTCGATTCCTTTGTAGGCATCATCGGTATTGGGAAAATGCAGCCCAATGTCTCCCAGTGCCAGCGCTCCCAGAATCGCATCGCACACGGCATGAATGAGCACATCCGCATCCGAATGCCCTACGGCACCGGATGTATGATCCAGTTTTATCCCACCCAGGTAAAAAGGCCGGCCGGCTTCCAGAACATGTACATCGAAGCCGAATCCTATTCTGGGAATGGCACTCATTAATTGGTCGGTTGATCTCCGCCTCCGTTCTTATCCTGATCCTTAAAGGCATCCAGATCGAACTGAAGGGTGAAACGAAGTGTATTCTGCAGAGGATGTTTCTGAACCGTTGGAATCAGGTAGGCCATATCCAGTCCGAAAACATTATATCGCAGTCCAATGCCCACGGTGAAATATTTCCTGTTCCCCTTGGTTTCATGTTCGTAAAAATATCCGGCACGCACCGCGAATTGTTTATCGTACCAGTATTCCAATCCACCGCTGAGGTTATACTCTCTGAGTTCTTCTTCAAAACCTGCCGGAGCGTCGGAGAAGGAACCGAACATTCCGCTTACAATACCGCGGTCGGGATCCTTCCCTGCCGCGATAAGGTACGTTCCGTTCGGCCCAGGTACCGGGTTCCCGTTCGCATCCTTTTCATAAACGGGCGGTGTGGGAACCATCAGCTTATTGATTTCAAACAAAAAACCTACGGTATTAAAATCGTCAATATTCATATCCAGGCCTGCACCCAGCCGGAGATTGATTGGAATAAAATCCTTTGAATCGGCAATATTGGTGTAAGAAATTTTAGAACCAATGTTAGAAATATTCAGACCGGCCATAAAGGTGGACTTCTTTCCACCCACTTCCACCTTGGTATTGTGATAATAGGCGGAGATATCTACCGCGAAAGCGGTTCCTGCTTTGGTTGTATTCCCTCCTGCAGCTTGTCCTCCGGTGAGATTGGAATAAATGAATCGCATGGCACCTCCCATGCTGAAATTATCTCCCAGTTTGGTTGCATAGGCTCCGTCGATGGCGAATTCATTCGGATTGAATTGTCCGATCTCATTCCCGGCGATGTCTGTGAAGGTGATGTTCCCCAGCGAGAAATACCGTAATGAACCGGCAAAAACACCTGCTTTCTTTATTTTGCGGTAGGCGCTCAGATACGCAATGTTAATATCAGGAACCAATGCGCGGAGCCAGGGTGTGTAGGACACGGACAATCCCATTTTCTTTTTCAGGAATCCCATCTTGGCTGCATTCCAGTGAATGCTGTTGGCGTCCGGAGTGGAGGCCACACCGGCATCTCCCATTCCGCCCGCTCTGGAATCCGGGGAAATAATTAAAAAAGGAACAGCGGTAGTAGGAACGTTGATCTGTCCGAGCAGCTCATTTTTATCAATCTGAGCCGTAGCAAGTCCACCGCAACAAAGCCCGGCGATCAGGGATGCTATTTCTAACTGCTTCATTATTAGAATATTCGTCGCAACAGAACGCTAAATGTATGTATTTATTTTAAAATAACCAGTTTATTGTACTCATCTGCCACTTCCCCTTCCGTGGTCCTCACTTTCAGGCGGTAGAAATACACACCCTTTCCGATCGCGTCTCCGAAATCGTCGAGGCCATCCCACTCGATTCCGGCGTTTCTGTAGCCGTCGCATGCCATTTCGGTAATGATTGTTTTGAGAAGTTTTCCCGAAACGGTAAATATCTGTATCTGAACATCCAGATTGCCACAGGGCTTATTATGTTCGAAGAAGAACGCCGTGTGTGTGGTAAACGGATTGGGATAATTCATCACGTGATCCAGGGCAAGTACGGCGGATTCAGCAACCGTAAATTCAGTGTAATCAGTGGCGGAATTGTTGTACACATCCCAAACCTTCACAGAAAGGGTATGTGTTCCTGAAGGCAAATTCTCGAGCGGGTAGCGAATAGATCCTCTGCTGTAGGAGTTCAGATTGGCTTCATAATATTCATTTAATACCAAGGGGTCGGCAGAATTTCCATCAAGTATACCAACAAGGTCGTGTCCTATTCCTGTTCCCACCGTATTGATTCCGTTGGTATCAAACACCTGCACATAAATATCCGGATCTTCATCGGTGATTCCTCCGCTTACAAAACTCGCATCATTCATATACAATTTGATCTCCGGTCCGGTAAGGTCCGGTGGTGCTGTTGTGTCGGATCCGCCAATAATAATGTCTTCGTTGAATCCATGCGCATCTTCGTATCCGTTGTGCGCATAAAAGCTGATGCGTCCGGTTCCGTACTGGTATGCGATATCCTTGGGAACGATAAAGCTGAAGGTAAAATCACCACCTGTAACACTTGCTTTCCCCTTATAGAGCACATTCTTTTGGGCATAGAAGGAGAAAACCGGAAGCGAACCTCCGTCGTTACCCAGGCAGGTGATCAGGGCACGTTTGTCAAACACCGTGGGAAAAAGTATCCCGTTAAATCCGGTGATTTTATTACCAAACACATCTCTTACCTCACCTGTAACAGTTACCCGGCTCAGTGCGCGCAGTGTATCGGGTGCAGAAGGAACAACAGGTGATAAATTGATAGTTGTAGCCACTACCCGGTGTTCAGGATAAGCAAGGGTAAGTGCAGGGTCACAGAGCAGGGTGAAATTCCGGTGATTGTCGTCCGGCACCAGCGTACTCTTCGTGAGCATATTTAAATCACCGAGGCGGGGGTAAATGCCTCCGGTCATCGTATCCAGCGCGTAGTTGAAAAAGTTTCTGTTCAGACTGTAATTGGGTCCGGAGAACACGAGCCTGACTGTTGTAAAAAGTCCGATCCCTCCGCCATCGGCATTCAGCAGCACGTATTCTCCCGCGGAAGTTCTTGCCGGATCATCCCAGCGGCTGAATTCACAGGTAGCGGTAAAAAACAGCGGAAGATTGCACTTATTGCTCCAGTTATTAATCTGATTCACCTCAATAATCCGCTCGTGTGCAAGCCCCACTTCCCCGCCGTGACCGATATAATTAAAAATAAGACAGCCCCTGTCCATGCGCTTGTTAATGGCATCTACCGCGTCGGGGTAACGGCTGCCTCCGGGTGTGGCCACCTGCACAAAGGCATCCAGATAAATGCGTTCAATATTATATGAGTTGTAGGCGGTATCTACAAACCCGGCAATGTTTTCCGATTGTGAAACGTGGGTATTTCCATCCTCATCGTCCCCAACGAATGTGATCATATTCCTCCAGTCACCAAATGAAACACATTGTGAAGAAGAACAGGAGGTAGAATTGGACGTATTCACCGTTCCCGGAACCGAAACGTACTGTTCCACCTTGCTGTATACGCCATCCGATTCTCCGAGCGATTTTACCGGAATCCTTCCAACCCCCAGATCCGGCTTGTCGGGATCTCCCGGATCCCAGTCACCTTCCAGCGGTCCGAGCTGTACATAAAAATCATCCGACACATACGAGCGAATGGGATCGGTAGAATTCAGGGACTGATACGTAGGAATAAAGTTGGTATTTCCGGCCAGGCGGTACTTATTATCATAGGATCCGTCGCCGTATAGAAGAAGGTATTTAGGTGCATCGGAAGGCCCGGTAGAACGCTCATAGAACATTCTTACAAAATCCCGGATTGCAGAAACATCCTGAGCGCCGGAAGAAAATTCATTATAAATCTGCATCGGTGTAACCACCGCATAACTCAGGTTATCGCGCTGCGCATGCAGGGCGCCGAGCTTGTTCGCGTCTGCCAGAAACAAAGGGTGGGCCACAATAATATAATCTACCTGTGCAAGGCCATGCAGGTTTTGGTTGGGAACATAGCCGATATTAACCGGCTTCAGGTAATTCAATCCGCTGAAAGCAATAAACTCCCGCAAGGTATCGGTAACGACTTTAAACTCAAACTGACTTACAATGAGTTGTCCGCCCTGCTGAACAACGTTCATCGGATCGGTAACATCCCAAACCAAGGTACCCGTGTTTGCGTTGGCGAGAACAAAGCGACTGATGTTTCCCGGTCCGATGCTGTTCTTGTCCCGAAATGTCATCTGGTCGCCGAACATCGTCAGTGCGCGCCGGGCTGTTACTTCAATATAGTTCACCCATCCGATGGCGGGACCGGGAGTGTTTTTAGTAACACTAACAAGAATATTGGAAGAGGTGGGAATGTAACTGGAACAACCCTTTGCCACGTAGGCGAAAATGGCGGCGTAATAATTCATATCTGTGCCGTTGGTCAAAAGTGAAAAGGAGGAAGGCCCTGATGTTACTGTAAAACTTCCGCTTACCTGGTGGGATCTGCCGATCAGTTCCGCTGTATAATTAACCGGAGCGGTGAGATCTATATTTGGAAAACTAAAAGCAAAGGAATAGCTGTTGGTAATATCCATCAGCTCACCGTACCATTCTCTTCCGGATTTGATCAGGTTGTACTGGTCGGATTCGTGGAAGCGATGATCATCGAAGGTGCTGACCGTTTGATTTTCAGGGTTCGCATCGGAAGGTCGAAGCGTTATTCTTTTTCCCGGCCCCGACCCCGATGTGATAAAGTAATAGGTGGTATCGGAATAATCGTGCACATGATGCTTAAACTTTCCGCAGGCCGCTGTGTCCAGGTACCAGCGATGCTGACTCATTCCGTAAAAAAGAACGTAGTCGGAAGGATCGAATACATTGGGAGTGCCTCCATCGGAAACATAAATTGCGTTTTCAACCAGATCGTCAGTCCGGAGGCCGGAATTGGAGAACGGAAGTTGCCCGCCCCCATTGCCATAGATCCTGAGCTCGTTGGGGTTCAATGTGCCGAGATCCATCCCAAGCGCCGTCAGCTGATCATAATCCAGAATATAGACACCGTCAGCGGTAAGCCCGATTTTATACCAGTCTCCGGATGCCAGCACTGAATTGGCGGCCCATAACGACTGCGGGCTTTGTCTTGTCATCAAAACAGGACTCGTTTCCAGAATCAAGCGGAAGGATATCAGCTTTTCGTACCCAGCCGCCGTTTTACGGAACGGAAGCAAATCCACCTGAGCAAAATAGTTCTTCTTTATTTCGGCGCAGGAAGCCCTTACCACTACGGCCGAACCAATGCTCCGCAACTGATCCTCTTTGTATGTACTGAACACTGCATCCTCATTTTTTGCGAGCGGTGCATACACTGCATCCGCTACGGACACGTTTACACTTTGAGGAATCAGTGTGTGTAATGCAATCTGGGTGGTCCAGAAAGGGAGGGGGCTAACCGGCATTTCCCGGTACTGGGCATTGGCGAAACACAGGTATTTACCCGGACTTCCGTCGGGATCCGGAGCAACAAGGGGGCTCTCCCATCGAATCTCATAGTTAAATCCCTTATTATTAGCACTATAAGAGATCGGAACCATAACTGCCAACAAGCAGGCAACCATTAGATTGTTCAGCGTCTTATTCATGAAGGTCAGGTAAGGGTAGAGATGCTCTTTTTTACCAACGAAACGGCCCTTAAATTATTGTAATTCAGGTAGAATATTAATTTTTTTTTGAGATAAGTTTTTCTTAACTTTGTAAATTGAATAACGTATAGTCCCCTATGCTTAAGCGGCTTGCATTATCTTGCGTAACCTTCCTCTCCCTGTTCTTCCTCAGCGAGAAGGCCTTTGCCCAGGATCCTGAGTTCACCCAGTTCTACGCCAACCCTTTGTATCTTAATCCGGCATTCGCAGGAACAGCACGCTGTCCGCGTTTTGTGCTGAATTACAGAAACCAGTGGCCGGCATTAACAGGAACATTTGTCACGTACAGTGCATCCTACGATCAGCATTTTGACAATCTTTCCGGGGGACTTGGTTTTCTTGTTACGAACGACAAGGCCGGGCAGGGAACACTGATCACAACCAATTTTTCAGGGATGTATTCCTATCAGTTAAACCTGACGAGAACCTTCTCAATGAAATTCGGATTTCAGGCGACCTATGCTCAGAAAAAAGTAGATTGGGATAAGCTCACCTTCGGAGACATGATTGATCCCCGTCGCGGATTCGTTTATACCACTCTAGAGCAAAAGAATCAGACAGCAAGAACCAATATTGATCTCTCCGCCGGCGTACTGGGATACAGCAAGCGTTACTTTTTCGGATTTGCGGTAAGCCACCTTACCGAGCCAGACGAAGGCTTTTTGGGATCTTCTCCTCTTCCCATGAAATACACAGGGCATGCCGGTGCCGTTATTCCCCTGGACGGAAGGAACGGAGACGCCAGCATTTCTCCCAACATATTATACCAGCAGCAGCAGGATTTTCGCCAGCTGAACCTTGGATTGTACGTGCAGAAAGGATCCATTGTGGGAGGACTCTGGTACCGCAACGAAGACTCTTTTATTGCCGTTATCGGAATTCAGCAGAACCTGGTGAAGATGGGATATAGTTACGATGTAACAGTCTCCAAACTTGCCAACGCAACGGCGGGTTCTCATGAAATCTCTTTCCAGCTTCAACTGGAGTGTAAGCCTAAAAAGAGGAAGTTCCGCACCGTAAGCTGTCCTTCCTTTTAAAATTTTCTTTACGTATTTCGAAACCTTTTCAGAAATAACCAGTATAAACTGAACTTATTTCATTAAAAACCAAGAAGATGGAGATCAGGAAAATCACCGGAAAAGCTTTGTTCCTGGCAGGCCTGCTGGCGCTAACTGCCTGTAACAAAGAGACTTCCCCGGTAACGGGTTGGGCCTATAACGACCCGGATAATGGCGGATTCCAAGTACTCCCCTACACTGAGCAGGAAACCGGTCCGGGACTGGTACTGGTGGAGGGCGGGCGTTTCACCTTTGGAAGAACCGAGCAGGATGTACTATATGACTGGAGTAACATTCCGCGAACCGTAACTGTTTCCTCCTTCTATATGGACGAAACCGAAGTCCGCAACCTGGACTACCTGGAGTACCTCTGGTGGCTAAGCAGGGTTTTCGGAACGGATGACGTTTTCAAGCAGATCTATGTTAAAGCCCTTCCCGACACACTGGCGTGGAGAGAGAAGCTGGGATATAATGAACCCTATGTGGAGTATTACCTGCGTCACCCTTCCTACAGGGATTATCCTGTGGTTGGAGTGAACTGGATGCAGGCGAACGATTTCTGTTCGTGGAGAACGGATCGTGTGAACGAATATATTCTTGTGCGTGAGGGCATCCTCGACTGGGATCCCAATGCCAATGGCGCCAACAATTTTAATACCGACGCTTACCTTGCGGGGAAGTATGAAGGAAACGTGAAGAAGCTTATTCCCAAGCCCGATGGTTCAGAGCGTAAGGTAAGAATGGAAGATGGTATCTTCCTGCCCAAGTACCGCCTGCCCACAGAAGCGGAATGGGAATATGCCGCGCTCGGCCTTATTGGTAACATGTCACCCGACTATATTATCAAGGAGCGTAAACTTTATCCCTGGAATGGTCAGGGTGTTCGTAACCCTGAGGAGAAGTTTATCGGAGATTTCATGGGTAACTTTAAACGCGACCGCGGAGATAATATGGGTATCGCGGGTTACCTCAACGATGCCGCTGACATCACTGCGCCGGTGTTCTCCTACTGGCCTAACGACTACGGTCTCTACAACATGGGAGGCAACGTGAGCGAGTGGGTTCTGGATACCTACCGTACACTGAGCCCGGAAGACATGGATGATTTTCGTCCGTTCCGCGGAAACGTATTCAAGACCGCTCTGAAAGATTCTACAGATGGAACCATCATGGTCGACGACGGAACCCTGCTGGTCGACTCTTCCGGATTCCTGCTGACAGATGCAGACGGCAACATCCTTTCCAAACCCGGAGCGGTGATGATGCGGAATGTAGACATCAAGTATAAAGAGGACCGTCTGGATGAACGACGCAACTACAAATATTCTGACAACATCAATTACCTGGATGGAGATCACAAGAATTCCTCCATCTTCTACTATGCAGATAACCCCGGTGATAACTACCTGATGTATCAGTATCCTGTTCCTGCCAACAAGATCCAGAATCAACGTGATGATCTGGGGCAGAATGGCCTGATCAACAACAAATCAAAGGTTTACAAGGGCGGATCCTGGAAGGATCGTGCCTACTGGATGGTTCCGGGCACCCGCCGCTTCCTCGATCAGCAACAATCGGCCTCCTGGCTGGGATTCCGTTGCGCTATGGATCGCGTGGGAAGTCCTGTAGGTTTGGGAAATAAGAGAGCCCGGTAGAACTGCTTCAGTGTTGATAAAAAAGTCCTGCCCACCGGGCAGGACTTTTTATTTTTACAGAATGGAGTTTCACCCCACCGACCAGATTTACGCCGCATTCCGCAAGCATGCCGGCATTTGTACCGATACACGCAAGCTTATCAAAGGAGGAATTTTCTTCGCCTTAAAAGGCGGCCAGTTCAATGGTAATCTGTTTGCGGAAAAAGCCTTAGAACAGGGGTGTACCCTCGCCGTGGTAGATGACCCTTCGGTTGTAAAAGGAAAAAAATATTTCCTGGTAGAAGATGTACTGAAGACCCTTCAGGATCTGGCTAAATTTCATCGTTCCCTTCTAAAGATTCCCTTCATCGGACTCACCGGGTCGAATGGAAAAACTACTACCAAGGAACTTATCCGTGCCGTGCTCAGCCGGCGCTTTAAAACATTCGCCACGGAAGGAAATCTCAATAATCATATCGGGGTTCCTCTCAGTGTACTTAGTGTAACGGATGATTCGGAAATCGCGGTTATTGAAATGGGGGCGAATCATCAGGGAGAGATTGCCGCACTTTGTGAGATCTGCGCGCCGGATTACGGAATCATCACGAACATCGGAAAAGCCCACCTGGAAGGTTTCGGAGGCCCCGAAGGTGTGATCAGGGCAAAGAGCGAACTGTATCAGTATATCGAACAGCACAGCGGCAAGATCTTTCTGAACCGCGATAACCCGGTGCTCACCGGGCTGATTAAAAAAGCAGATACCTTCACGTACGGTACATCCGGGCTGTGTAATATTCTCGGCAGACAGGCAGGAAACGGCCCGCTGCTTTCGGTGCGCTGGAAAACCAACAATGATAATGCACCGCTGGAGGAACACTCCCCGGTACAAACCAATCTTACCGGAATATATAATCTGGAAAATGTGCTTGCCGCCATTGCAGTAGGTACCGTATTTGGGATTCCCGCTCAGGAAATCAATGCGGGTATTTCCTCCTATATGCCGGGAAATCACCGCTCACAGGTAAAAGAAACCGACCGCAATACACTTATTCTGGATTCGTATAATGCCAATCCAACCAGCATGCGCGCCGCCCTGGAAAATCTTTCAGGAATGGAAGGGGATAAAATGGTTGTTTTGGGAGATATGCTCGAATTGGGCGATCACAGTTACAAAGAACATGCGGAAATCTTACATCTGGTCCGTGAAAAAGGATTCGGACAGTGCATACTGGTAGGACCTGCCTTCACAAAGGCTATCACCGGAATGAAGGATGCGCCGTCCTGCGATGCCTTTGAAAATACTTCAGAGGCTCAAACAAAAATGAAAAGCAAACTTTCCAAATTGCGCCGGCACCTTGTTCTCATCAAAGGCTCCAGGGGTATCAAACTGGAAGATCTGGAAAGTTTATTCTGATCTATGCGGCGGGCGGGAATAATTCTTATTCTTATCCCGGCACTGCTTCTTCCTTCATGTCTGATTGTTAAAAGGCAATTCCGGCGGGGCTATTATTTAGACTTTAACCGTTCCGGCACCTCCAGGGGCGAGACGATTCCTCCCCTGCTGTGCAAACAACTGCGGAAAACACCTTCGGTGTTTCCGGATAGTGCATTCATTCCTCTTGCGGAAATGCATACAAGCTTTAATGCAGAACCAAAAAAGAATATCCTTCCCACCATCCGGACGAAACGAATCGTCTCTCCGCTTTCGCATCCGGGTTTACGGTTTGTAAAACGGCCGCTTTCTGTTCCGCCTGATCCTTTCTCAACAGCCACATTCATCACCGCGCTGTTACTCGCTTGCTTTGTTCCTCCGCTGGGAGCCTTCCTGGCGTTTGGCAAAGGGAGAATTTTCCGTAACGACTTATGGTTGTATGCCGGGGGGGGGGTACTATTCACTGCCAGCAGGCTGCTGCTGTTGGGAGGTGGATTCGGTTTCGGGCTGGCTCTGATAATACTCGCAGGTTTCGCACTGCTGGGAGCGTCATTCCTGTACACGGTATTTCACCTTCTCCGCGCCTTTTTCAGAAGGCCCCCTGAACCCTGATCAGGAAAGTATAGCACGGGAGATTACGATCTTCTGTACCTCCGTTGTTCCTTCATATATCTGCGTGATCTTGGCATCGCGCATAAGACGCTCTACATGATATTCTTTTACAAAACCATATCCGCCGTGCACTTGAACGGCCTCTGTGGTAACTTCCATTGCCACCTTGGACGCGTAGGCCTTGGCCATGGAAGAAGCCAGCGCATAATCCATATGATTATCTTTCAGCCATGCCGCTTTGAGACACATCAGGCGGGCGGCCTCAATCTCAGTAGCCATATCTGCCAGTTTAAACTGAATGGCCTGATGCTTCGAGATCTCCTTACCGAATGCCTTGCGCTCTTTGGAATACGCCAGGGCCAGCTCAAAGGCACCCGATGCAATTCCCAGTGCCTGTGAGGCGATCCCGATGCGTCCGCCCTCCAGCGTTTTCATAGCGAACTTAAAACCAAAACCATCCTCCCCTATCCTGTTCGCTTTCGGCACTTTCACATTTGTAAACATGAGCGAATGTGTATCGGAACCCCGTATTCCCATTTTATCTTCTTTCTTTCCCACCACAAATCCATCCATTCCCCTCTCCACGATAAGGCAATTGATACCCTTGTGCCCTTTGTCGGGATGTGTTTGCGCCATCACGAGATAAACAGATGCGCTGCTTCCGTTGGTGATCCAGTTTTTAATACCGTTGAGAAGGTAATAATCGCCCTTATCCTCTGCCGTTGTCTTTTGGGAGGTGGCATCGCTGCCTGCCTCCGGTTCCGACAGGCAAAATGCTCCAATGATCTCACCTTTAGCCAGTGGCACCAGGTACCTTTGCTTCTGCTCTTCTGTTCCGTATTGCTCGAGTCCCCAGCATACCAGGGAATTGTTCACCGACATCACCACCGAACAGGAAGCATCCACTTTGGATATCTCTTCCATGGCCAGCACATAGGATATGGCATCCATTCCGCTTCCGCCGTATTTGGGATCCACCATCATGCCCATAAAGCCCAGCTTTCCCAGCTCCTTAACCTGTTCTCCGGGGAAACGCTGTTCATTGTCGCGCTCAATTACGCCTGGCTTAAGCACTTCCTGGGCAAAATCCCTGGCTGCTTTCTGTACAGTCAGGTGTTCTTCTGATAATTCGAATTTCATGGGGTCGGGTTTATAAAGCCACCAAATGTAGGATTTTATAGGGTATTTTTAGGGTCTTAATAGAGGGAAAAAATGCGATTCAGAGCCATCGGTCTTATGTCAGGAACGTCACTCGACGGACTGGATATTGCCTGCTGTGAATTCACGCTTTCAGGAGATCAGTGGAAATGGAAAATCCTCCATGCGCTCACTGTCCCCTATCCTGCCCAACTACTGGACCGAATTGTAAACGCTCACAGGCTGCCGGCTCATGCACTCGCTGCACTGCACGATGAACTGGGTATTTTCTTTGGGATGGAATGTGAAAAGATAATTCATTCTACAGGGTTTCAACCGGATCTTATTTCTTCGCACGGGCATACCGTTTTCCACCGGCCGGAACTGGGTATTACACTGCAAATAGGCAACCCGGCGCTGATCGCGAAACAGACCGGTGTTCTCACCGCAGCCGATTTCCGGAGAGGAGATGTAGCAGCCGGGGGTCAGGGTGCCCCGCTTGTACCCATAGGTGACCGCTATCTTTTTCCCGGATACCGGTTTTGCCTGAACCTGGGAGGCATCGCGAATATTTCTTATGAAAAAAACGGAAAAAGAATGGCCTTCGACTGCTGTCCGTTCAATCAGGTACTGAACGCACTGGCCGCGCTTGAAGGGTTTCCCTTTGACGAAGACGGAAAGCTGAGTGCATCGGGCACGGTGAATCCCGAACTTCTGGATGAACTGAACGCACTCCCGTTTTACCGTAACGCTCCTCCGCGCTCCCTGGGGCGTGAATGGGTGGAAGAATCTTTTATGCCTGTACTGAACAAGCATTCGCTGCCGGTAAGGGATCTGATGGCCACTGCATGCGCACATTTTGCGGAAGTGAACGCAGCAATCATTAACGCTGAAAATCCGGAAGAACATGACCGCATTCTGGTCAGCGGAGGGGGAGCAAGGCATGTACTATTCGTAGGCCTGCTTCAGCAAAGAACAAAAGCCACTGTAGAAACAGCGTCCGGAGATATCCTTTCCTTTAAAGAAGCACTGATCTTCGGGCTGCTCGGTGTGCTGAAAATGACAGGGCGGAATAATATTCTGGCCTCCGTTACCGGCGCAGCGGCAGATCACTGCGGCGGAGAATTGTTCAGGGCATAAAAAAAGTCCCGGGAGTGCCGAGACCGGAAACAATATATCACTGAGCGTTAAAAATTCTCTTCGTAGAATCCCCCACTCGTATTTTCCTCTTCGTCCTCCTCTCCCTCGCCGGCGTTGAATTCCTCCAGGTTCTCGGGTTCGTCTTCACTCAGATCATCCATATCATCCAGCTCTACCTCGCGTGTAGTTTCCTCGGTTTCCATCGCTTCCGGTTCATCCTTCCACTCCTCCTCCATTTTCAGCACAGCGGGTTTAGGCGCCGGTGCCTTTAGTGCGGCCGGTGCCTTGGGTACGGCTTTTTTGGGAGCAGGTTTCTTCGCTGCTGCTTTCTTTGCAGGCTTCGCCTTCCTGACCACTTTCTTCTTCACCGGCTTTTTCTTTTTCGCCGGTTTACTTTTGGTCTTCTTCTTTGCCGGCTTCTTTGCAGCCTTTTTGGCTTTCTTCGGCGCGGACTTTTTCTTCTTTGCGACTTTGGATTTTGCCATCTGTTCGTTTTTTTGGGTCAGACAACAGGCATCCTTACCTGTGATTCTGTAAAGTTAAAACCGATATGAAATTAAACAAAAAACGTTTAAGAGATTCCGCACGAAAAAGCGCAGGAATCGCAAATTTATCTTTTTTTCAATCCACCTCCCTTTTTTCAGCCGGAGGGCGGCAGGCCGGGGGCCTTCTGTAACCTTTGCCTTTACTTTGCCGTACCACAATAAAAACGGTCTCCCTCCGTTTACATCCCATCCCCCTCCCCTGCATTCTGCCCCCTTTGATTCCTGTTTGATTGAGGAATGAGCTGATTTTCAGCTAATTCGAATCAAACATCCCTCTCAAGCCTCCAGGTGTTCCTAGGTCAAATTATGGAATTCCGCGCTTCGGCGCATCCAAATGACAGAATCGTATCACTAAAAAAACACCTGACATGATCCAAAGTAACCGCACCGGAAGAGGCCTCAACGAGGTGGTCTTCGAGAACCGAAACAAGATGTATGGCGCTTATGCACTCCGCAAAGAGGAGGACAAACGCACCCTTTTGGGGCTTCTTTTTACCTGTCTGATATTCGCCGCCGCCGCCATTGGAACACATTTCGGCGGAGGAGAGCCGGTAAAAGCTCTGGTGAACATCCTCGATAACGCTAAAGAACCTGACTCCGTGAAAGTGTATGTGTTCGAGAACCCGTGGGAAGATAAAGAAATAGAAAAAACAAAGGAGACCGTGTCAAAACCAAAAACCGCTGATGCGAATTATACGCCCTCTAACACAGAGGACGACAGCATTAAAACGGTTGTGGATTTAAATACCTCACTGATTGGTCCCAGCAACGGAGATACCGGCACCACAGGTACTGGCGATCACAACGGACTCATCAGTGTTGTAAAGCCCGAACCCGTGGATACTTCCGTTCAGGTACTCACCCATACCATGCCCGCCTTCAGCGGTGATTTTCTGCGCTGGCTAAAAAAATCAACAGTTTATCCCCAGCTGGCAAAAGACAACGGCATCGACGGAAAAGTGTACGTAAACTTTGTGATCAACGAGCAGGGCGAGGTCACCCGGCTGAAAATCGTGAATCCGAAAGCCAACAGTCTCCTGAAAAACGAAGCCCTCCGGGTGATGAGCAGCTGTCCGAAGTGGACCCCCGGGAATAACGGCAAGCACAACGTGAAAGTATCTATGACAGTACCTTTTAATTTCGAGTTAAAATAGAAACCTTTTAAAACGGACTCCGTACTAACAACCGGCTGTTTAAAAAGTCGGTTGTTTGTTTTTAATAAGCAAAAGCATGGGGGTAACTTTACTCTTTAACCAAAAGGAAGAACATGCTGAATGTGATCTTGCAGCTAACGATGACCGCGGGTGCGGATACGGTGAAGAACGCCGTGGTGAACACCCCCATTACTCCCGGTCTTACCCCTCCCCCGCCTGAACCCCTGACCTTGCTGGAACTTTTGTGGAAGGGTGGTCCGGTGATGATTCCCATTGGAATTCTTTTTGTGATGGCGTTGTACTTTTTCATCGAAAGGCTGATTGTAGTAAGCCGTGCATCCAAAAGTCCTTCCAATTTTATTCCCAGCTTAAAAGACTTCATATCCGGTGGCAACATGGACGCGGCAAAAGCGTTGTGCATGAGCACCTCCAGCCCGGCATCCAAAATGATACTTAAAGGCATAGGCAAACTGGGCAAACCCATCAAAGAGATAGAACAAAGTATGGAGAACAGCGGAAAGCTGGAGCTCTTCCGCCTGGAACGGAACCTGGGTGTACTTGGAATTATCGGACGTATTGCCCCTATGCTGGGATTCATCGGAACGATCGTGGGAGTGATCAATATTTTTTACAAGATAGCCCTGGCCAATACCGTGGAGATTGATGTGATCTCAGAAGGATTGTACCAGAAGATGATCACCTCGGCGGGCGGACTTACGGTGGGAATATTCGCCTTTGCCTGTCATTACATCATTCAGAGCATGGTTGACCGAAAGGCACAGGCTATGGAAGCTGAGTCCATGGAATTTCTGGATATCATTCAATCACCGGGGCGCTGAACATGAACATCAGAAGAAAGAAACGGGAAGGAGTGGAGGTCTTTACGGACTCCCTCAACGATATTATGTTCTTTCTGCTGTTGTTCTTTCTCATTCTTTCCACACTGGCCAATCCCAGTGTGATCAAGGTGAATCTTCCCACCTCTAAAAACAATGTAGATGTAGAAACACAACCCGTGTTTGTATATATGAACGCAGAGCGCCAGTATTATGTGAACCGTAAAATGGTGGATTATTTCAACCTGGAGAAGGCCATTCAGCAGGAGATCGGCACCAATCCGAAGGCTACCCTGTCGCTCAACTTTGATAATTCCCTTACAGTACAGGATCTGGTGGAGGTAATGGAGATCGGCGCGAAGCTGAAAACGAAAATGGTTATTGCCACAAAACCGGCTAACGCGAACTGAGATGGACTACGCAAAAACAGCGGCAAAAGACAGAGCCATCGCGGGCAGCGGAACAGTAGGGTTCCTCTTGTTAATGCTCCTTTTTCTGATCTGGTACAAGATTATACCCCCCGATCCACCTTTTGAACCATCGCTGAAGGCCGGCATTGAAGTAGATTTTGGTACCGATCCGGAGGGCATGGGAAACGATCATTCGATGACGCCGTACAATCCTGATGATGCCAACAACAGCAACAATAGCAGCAGTCCGACGAGTCCGCCGGATGATCAGCAGCTAACGCAGGACGACGGTGAGGTTCCCACCAAACCGAAAACCGACAAGCCGAAAACGAACACTACGAATGCGGATCCAACGGATCAGAACCTTCTCAACGCGCTGAACAATATCGGTAATGATGGGCCCACGAATAATTCTTCCGACGGCGATGGCAACAAGCCCGGCAATCAGGGCGATCCGAACGGCACCAATTCCAACAATTATGACGGGCCGCCCGGCGAAGGCGGACCGGGTCTGCAGTGGAGTCTGAATGGGCGGAAGATGAAGAACCCTCCACCGGCGATCAACGATTTTGATGAAGAAGGTGTTATTGTAGTGGACATAACCGTTAACGAGAAGGGGAAAGTGACCTGGGCAGAAGTAAACCGTTCAAAATCCAAAAATCCTAATTATTCGCTCTGTCAGAAAGCGAGGCAGGCCGCATTCCTCACCAAATTCAGTGAGAGCGGAGGGAACAACGAACAGCGCGGGAGCATCACCTTCATCTTCACACTGAAGTGAGCTGGCAGAAAACGCTCGATTACCTCTACTCCACTCTTCCCATGTTTCATCGCACAGGGCCCGCCGCGCTGAAGCCGGGTTTAGGCAACACGCGGGCGCTGCTGGAAGTGTTAGGTGAACCACATGAAAATTTCCGCAGTATACATATAGCCGGTACGAACGGCAAGGGAAGTACCTCACATATTATCGCATCCATCCTGCGCGCGGCGGGGTACAGAGTAGGATTATATACTTCTCCGCATGTAAAAGATCTGAGGGAGCGCATCCGCATCAATGGAAAAATGATTCCGCGGGAACGCGTTATTGCTTTTGTAAAAAAACACAAAAAAGAATTTGAGCGTATAAAGCCCTCTTTCTTTGAAATGATGGTAGGACTGGCTTTTGATCATTTTTCAAGGAACAAGGTAGACATTGCCGTGATCGAGACCGGTTTGGGCGGGCGTCTGGACAGTACGAACGTGCTGGATCCGGAGTTGTCGGTGATCACGAACATCAGTTACGATCATACTAATTTGCTTGGGAAGACCCTTCGCAGGATTGCGGAGGAGAAAGGCGGTATCATTAAGGAGAGTGGTCTGGTAGTGATCGGGGAAAAGCAAAAAGATTCATGGCCCGTATTCCGGCGCATCGCGAAGAAAAAAAACGCGGATCTGAGGAGTGCGGAAGATGCCTACCGGATCAGCAATCTGCGCAATGTATGGTCGAAGGGAAAACTGTGTTTGCAGTGTGATATTTCCGTAAAAGGCACGCGGCGTGTTTTCCGCGACGTAAAATGCGATCTGCCGGGTTACTACCAGGCGAAGAATATCCGCACGGCTTTGCTGGCGGTTGAATTGCTGAGCCGCCACCGCAACCTGAAGATTAATCTGCGTCATGCAGGAGAGGGACTATACAACGTGATGAAGAACACGGGGCTTCGCGGGCGGTGGGAGGTGCTGCGGCAGCATCCGGCGGTGATTGCAGATGTGGCACACAATGAGGCGGGCATGAAAGCGGTGCTGGAGATGCTGGAAGAAACGCCGCATGAGAACCTGCACATCATTTTCGGTGTGGTGGGAGATAAGAGTCCGGTTCGTTTATTAAAACGCCTGCCGAAAGAAGCGTTCTATCATTTTTGCCGTGCGAACATTGAGCGCGCCATGCCGGTAGATGAGCTGGTGAAGAGGGCCGGAAAATACGGCCTGCACGGAGTGTGCTATCCGGATGTAAAACAGGCCTTGAAAGGCGCTCGGGCGATGGCCGGCAAGAAAGACCTTGTGCTGGTAACAGGCAGTGTGTTTGTAGTGGCGGAGGTAATGTGAGTTCAAGGGGGAATTTTCAAAATGCTAAATTTGCCCTCCGGGCAATTAGCCTATACGCAGTAGCGTACAGGCAGGCTTAGTTGGTTCTTTAGTAGGATGGGCAATTAGCTCAGTTGGTTTAGAGCACTACCTCGACAAGGTAGGGGTCACAGGTTCGAATCCCGTATTGCCCACGATGCAAGTGTATTGTTCTAATATTCAATTACTTGCAATATTTTCATGAATTCTGTAAAATAGTATATTTGCATCCCTCAATTAGGGAGCTTAGCCTATACAAAATAGCGTATAGGCAGGCTCAGTTGGTTCAGAGTAAGAATTAAATGGGAGCTTAGCTCAGCTGGTTCAGAGCACCTGCCTTACAAGCAGGGGGTCACAGGTTCGAACCCTGTAGCTCCCACCCAACGAAATCAAGCCTTTCAGAAGTACTGAAAGGCTTTTTTGTAAAGCATACTTTTATTTCTGCATGAGGACATTGTATCTCCTGTTCATCACCTCATTATAGTTGCTCTTCATTCCGGCAGAGAGAAAAGAATTCTCTACCCATTGTTGCGCAAGGGGGCGGCTTTCACGGAATCTGTTAAATACATTTTTTACCTGCTTATCATTTAATCCAAGCAGAAGACCCAGGCGTTCGAAATGCCCGCCCTGCAGCTTCCTCTTTTTACCTTCCAGCGTCAGTGCCAGTTCCTCCGTATCCTCCGGATTCACCACACTTACGTTGAGCAGATCGTAGGCCGGAGCGAGCAACCAGTGCCCGCCAGACAGGATCATCGAAAAGTTTTTCAGGTGCATGTCGTTGTTCCCTGTAAGGAAACAAAAGACACACAACTCAAAAAACCGGACGGTATCCAATAAGGTGTTATCAGAATTCTGATGTATCGCCTTTCCCACGCGTTCCAATGAACTCTTATACTTGTCATGGGCTTCCAGGACCTGAAACATATCCAGCATGTGAATTTTTTCTCCGCTATCGGATCTGTCGATCCGTTTAGTGACGTAGGACAGCTCACCCGATTGCAGACGTATTAAACTTGACTTCACAGTACGTATTTCAAACGCATCGGCGATGCGCATGGTGACATGCTCATTCTGGGGCATTTCGGGGTAATGCTCAGAGGGTGGCTTGAAAATGAAATTTCCTCCCAGTGCGCCAACAACGGTCAGACGAGATTTGTTTTTAGTTCCTATCGTATCTTTCACCAGCGACAGGGATAATTTGGGTTGTACACCCGGCACGGCAATGCTCCGCTCTACGATACTCTTCGCCAGTTCCGACATTTGGCCGATTGTGTAGGGTAAGGCGGGCGCGGTTGTTGTTCCAAAAAACTCCATGCTGCATTTTTCATGGAACTCGCTGTTACTCTCAGCCTCCAGTTTTTGATAACAATACAAGCATTTCCTATTCATCTTCACCCGGAATTTGTTTAACGCTTACCGCCCCGATGCAATTCCCGCAGCAGGCCAAAAGCAGTCCCATCCGGTCGTTCGGATTTACTTTCCAGTTCTTCGATGCGATATCCAGGAGCCATCCTTCAGGAATAAGGCCTTCAAAAAATGGGAACAACCGGTTTTCGATATACGGACGTTCAGTAATGGGCATTGAAAAAGTGATGAACTGCCCGGGGTACTTTAAGGCATATTCCTTTTCATACAGAAAGGTGTATTGGCCATCATCCGTTTCCGTCAGGACACCTGCGAGTTCATCTTTGTAGTATATTTTTGCGCGCCTCATTTTTCTTCCGGGTTCTCCTTTTTCAATAACAGTTCTCTTTGACTTACGGGAACCAATACATGTCCGAACATTTTAAGAACCTGGTTTACTTTTTCCAGTTTTACATTTTCTTTCCCCTGTTCAATTTTTCGCACTATGGTGAGCGCCACGCCTGCTCTTTCGGCGAACTGTGCCTGGGTCAGACGGGCGTCTTTGCGTTTACTTTTTACAAATTCGGACAAGGATTTCATTATATGCGATCGCATTTATTATTTGCAAATATAGATATTTATATGCTATCTCGTATAATATCACAATTAATAAGCATATTGTATGCATTCGCATATAATATAGCGCTTCTTCGCAGCAAATCGCCCGGTTTCAATAAAAGCATAACTTATTGATTACCAATAAACAAATTAACATTGCCTCGAAAACAGCCGCCCCAGGGCCCACCCCTTGTGCTGGGCCCTCCCCTTTTCAGATCTCCAGCATCATCACCGAGTGATCACTTATCTTTTTTTTTCTTTCTTCATGGGAATAGGCACAGGAGAGGAGGCGATCCTTCAAATTGACTGAGATGAAAAAATGATCTATCCTGAATCCGTTCTTTGTCCGGTTAGAGTACCGATAGAAGTTGAGAATCCGTCTCCCGGCAGCGCGGAAAAAATGGCCTCAAAAAAAGCCAGGAGCATCCTGGTATTTCGGGGCAAATTACTTCATCCTCTTCTCAAACCCCTCAAAAAACTCCCGGCACACCTTTTCGCATCTGCCGTCATCCGGGCGGTAAGTATGTGGTGGACCAAGATCAGCACTGATCAGAGGGACGGATTCCGGTTCGGTGTTCAGGTAAAACAAACTTGGCGCCTTTCGGTTTTTGAAACCCGGATCGCTTAGCACACGTGAGCGAATGAATGCCGCCCAGGTACGGCTGGAATCCACCTGCAGGGTTTCTACGGCAATAGCCCGTGTGGTATGAACATCAATTGCGACAATCATCATGACATCCGGAGAATCCTTAATTTTTACCCATCGGGTATCAAGGCAGATGATGGAGAGGTAGGAGGTGGTTTTCATTGGCTAATAAACTAACTCGCTTCCTGCATCTGCAAGGAGTCCGTTCTGGCGGATTGCTCGATAAGTTTTACCATTTTGCCCAGTTCATCGAGGCGTTTTTGATTGATGGAATATCCCTTTACCAGGTATTCCTTCAATCTTTGTGTGGCCCATTGGCGGAATTGGGTTCCTCTCTTTGAATTAACCCTATACCCGACGGATATGATTGCATCCAGGTTATAATGCAGTACCTCCCTTTTTACTTTGCGGTCGCCCTCTGTTTGAACTTGTGCAAATTTTGCACAGGTTCGTTTTTCATCTAACTCTTTGGATATGAATATATTACGGAGGTGCTTGGTAATAGAGGAGCGATCTGTTGCAAATAGAATCTCCAACTGACCCTGTCTCAGCCATACCGTTTCTTCTTCAAACCGCACATCCACCTCGATTTTGCCATCCTTGGTTCTATAAATCTCTATTTCTTTCATTTCATTTGCCTTTCACAATCCGGAAAGCTCAAAGGTAGGTTTGTTTTAGTAGGGGCATGCCTTCCACTGTCAATTTATCTCCAGCATCATTACCGAGTGATCGCTAATCTTCTTTTCCCTTTCTTCATGGGAATAGAGACAGGAAAACACGCGGTCCTTCAAATTGGCTGAGACAAAAAAATGATCTATCCTGAATCCGTTCTTTGCCCGGTTAGAGTACCAGGAGTATTCACGAGCATCCGGGTGAAAATGGCGGAAAGCATCAAGCATACCTGTCGCTTCGAGTTTTTCCAGATAAGCCGAATGAAAAAACGTGGCACCCTCCTCATCAATATAATGCTTTCCGGTATTGATATCGCCTGTAATGATGACCGGTTTATCAGGGCCATCCTGAATTTCCTGCAGAAGAAATTCAAATACTTGCTTCTTTTCATCTTGCTGGGGAAAATAACAGGCGTACACTTGAAAGTCAGTTCCTTCAGCCCCGACCACCCGGTGTGAATGAATTCCCAGGCGAGGATATACCGAAAAGTTCAGTTCCAGCCTGGAGGCGACCAGAACCGTGTTTGTTTTTTCACCGGCTTCCGGTGCAAACTGGTAAACGTATCCGGCTTTTTTCAAATGCTGCCTTATCCTCCCTCCCTGGGTGTTGCTCCGGAATTCGCTCATAACCACTATTGCGGTCTCAGCGTATTTCCCTGAAAGAACTTCCAGGATCTCATTCACACGGGTTCCTCCTCCGTGCCGTATGTTCCAGGTGAGGATTTTCATTGAGTTAGATAATCTAGCGAACAATGCAGGTCTTAAACAGATGCTCAGTTAACTATACACCATAGAGAACCAGCTTAGCATTATTGTTTAAAAACTAAACGCTCTAATTCCTTTTTAATTAAATTCTCAGAAGGCATACGCGAAAGTTGAATTCTTCTGGCGTAATTGATACTGTCCAGAATTTCCCTTTGTTTATGTTCAACAAGTATTTTTTGTTCTTCAATCAATTTCTTTTGCTTACGAGTTAACATAAATCTTTTATAAATTATTACTAGAAAAATAATGACTAATATCAAACAGATAATCATAGTCAATGCTAAAAGCGTTTGCCTATGTTCCCTTTCACTTGCGAGTTTTAACTCGTATTCATGTATTAAATTCATTTTTTCCTGAACCTGATCGAACTCATGCTTTGCTTGTAATCTTCCAATTTCTTCACTTTTACTCTCATTCAGCAGGCTGTCCTTCGCCTCTGAGTATAACTTAAAATATTTCAGAGCCATTAAAGTGTTGCCAGTTGTATCGTAAAGTTGACTTAAGTATAATGCTGCAATTTTTGTGTCGTCAAGGGATGGCAAATTTTGAGCGATCTCAAGGGATTGTAATAAATACTTTTCCGAAATGGGAAAATCTCCTTTTTTGTAGAATAGCTTTCCCAATGAGGCGGTTTGTATACATATTCCAAGCTTTCTTGAAAGATTTTCCGACAGTTCTAATGACCTTTTTCCATAAAATATTGCAGAATCAGAATTATTCAGGAGGTCATATTCAACTGAAATATTTCCATATAAAATAGAAAGACCTTTTTTGTCATCTATTTGATTGTAATAGGCAATAGATTGTTTATAATGAGACATCGCTTCCTGATTTCTACCCAATTCAGACAACGTATTTCCTATGTTTCCATTGAGCATGGCAGTATGAGCCTCCAGTTTGAGCTCCTTTGAAAGTTTGATTGCTCTTTCGAAATAAAAAAGTGCCTCTTTGTAATTGTGCATCTGATAATAAAGACTTCCAATAGAATTGTTTGCTGAAATGCAGTCGGGTATAAAATTATGCCTTGTAAATATATTTAGGGCGTTGAGGTAATGAGAAAGCGCTTGTGTATAGTCTCCTAATTCAAAATACACTATCCCCAGATTGAATGTCGATTTTGCAAACATCTCATCATTATTCAACTTCTTGAACGCCGATGAAGAGACTTTGTAATAATGAGCGGCGTTTGATAGGTTACCCCGTTGATGCTCTAATTGTCCCATGACAAAACCCCAACGTGGGATTCTGGATTTAGATTTTGAATTTGATATTAGATAATGGGCCCTTTTTATATAATGTCTGGCTGAGTCGGGATTAATTGTAACGAGTTGTGAGGATTTTAAAAGGAAAGAATCTATTAGTAACGTGTCAATGATTTGTGCCGATATAGGTACAAAAAAAATAAAGAGAAATGTTAATAGTATGAGTCTTTTTGTAAGCTTTCTCATTGTTAAACTATATAAAACTAATGGAATGATTTCAATGATTCAGAGATCTAACATAATTCACGCTACCCCCTCCCGATACAACTCCTTTTGAAAATTAATGAATAAGTCCCTGATGTTAGAAACTCCGCCGAGTTTTTCGGTGGCATCGGAAACCGACTGGTATTTCAGCTCCAGCAGCACCGGTAACTTTTCCTGGTCCAGCTCTTCAACGCCGGATTGAATGTATTGGTCCAGAACGAACTCGATAAACTCCTTTTGAGCGGGCTCTAACGAGCTGAAGATCGTCCGCTGTGCGCCTGCCACCCGCCGTTCTCGCGTAAGCGGCTTTGCGGAATAGACTATGTATTCCAGTACATCAAAAAGATCGCATTTTTCGGCATCTATGACTTTTTGAAGGGTCTTTAGCTCATCCACACCGAACCCTGCGCCTTCCAACTGATCCAATAACGCTTTTCGCGTGTCCGGCTGGCTCCATATCCTCCGTAGCTCTTCCTCATTTCTGAAAAACTCCGGTATTTTCCCATAAAGCATGTCCAGAAATTCCTGCAGGGTCAAGGGCTTTCCGTCGGGTCCGATGAAGGTGGTGGAAATGTGGTGCGTAATCTGATGCTCTTTCCCGCTGCCTAGTTTTATCTTCACCCTTGCCTTCCTTTCGCGTTCCTCCTGAGCTTCTGGATCCTCAAAGGCCCTGGCTTCTTCCGGTTCATAATTCGGGTCATCGTCGGTAATGACCGGTTCCACCGGCTCCCCATCCCATTCCGGATCCTTGAACCGTTCGCTGGCATTTACAAAATCGTAAATCGTAAAAAAATTCTTGTCGTCAAATAAGCGGGTTCCCCGTCCTACGATCTGCTTGAATTCAATGATGTTATTCACAGGGCGTAGCAGGACAATATTTCGAACATTCCGTGCATCCACGCCGGTGGACAGTTTGTAGGATGTGGTGAGAACGGTAGGCAGACTCTTCTCATTGTCCTGGAATTCCCTCAGATACTGCTCTCCCAGTTCGCCGTCGTTGGCCGTCACCCGTACGCAATATTTTGTTTCCTTGCTTTTCTTGTATTGATTGATGAGATCGCGGATGGCAGCGGCGTGATCCTGGTTGGCGCAGAATACCAGCGTCTTCTCATCCGGGTGAAGCATATCCATTAACAACCTGACCCGTTTTTCTTCCCGCGCCTTGATCTCAATGATACGGTTAAAATCGGATTCGGTATAGGTCCTTTCTTTATCTATGTCTCCTTCCAATACCTGATCTTCTTCCTTGTACGTATATTCATCCAATGAAGTCTTTATCTGCCGCACCTTGAAGGGTGTAAGAAAACCGTCCTCGATGCCATCCTTTAATGAATAGATAAAAACCGGCTTACCAAAATATTTATAGGTGTCGGCGTTTTCCCTGCGTTTTGGGGTGGCTGTGAGTCCTATTTGCACGGCGGGACTGAAATATTCCATGATCCCACGCCAGGTGCTCTCATCATTCGCTCCTCCACGGTGGCACTCGTCAATGATGATGAAATCGAAATAGTCTTTCGGGTATTCTCCGAAATAGGGCGTATCGTTCGGGCCGCTCATGAAGGTCTGGAAGATGGTGAAGAAAATACTTCCGTTGGTAGGGACTTTCCCTTTCTTTTTTATTTCACTTGGACGGATGCGCACGAGTGCATCTTCCGGAAATGCAGAGAACGCATTGTAGGCCTGATCTGCCAAAATATTTCTGTCAGCAAGAAATAAAATACGCGGCCTGCGACTTGCTTCGTAACTGGTATTCCAGCGTGTATGAAATAGCTTCCACGCAATCTGGAAGGCAATGAATGTTTTTCCGGTACCGGTGGCCAGCGTGAGCAGGATGCGGTTTTGTTTGTTAGCTATGGCATCCAGAGTGCGCTCTACGGCAATATCCTGGTAAAAGCGCCCGCCCATGCTTCCGCCTTTATCTTCGTACGGAACGGAATCAAATTTATCCTGCCATTCGTTTGTTTTCGGGAATGCCTTGTTCCAGAGTTCGTCCGGGGTATGAAATTTATCCCGCAACCCTTCCTGGGCGGAATCCATATCAATGTGATAGATTTCCCGCCCGTTAGAAGCATAGGCATCATCCACTTGCAATTTCTCCGCATAGTTTTTTGCCTGTGCAACTCCTTCTCCAACCGGAATGTCATACGCTTTTGCCTCTACAACGGCCATCTTTCGGGTTTTGTAGGTCAACAGGTAATCTGCGCGAATGGGTATGCCCCTGCCCCCGGTAGCTTTTATTTTCCCTAGCGTAATGGGGTAGTTGCGGTGAATTTTTACATCCACGGTTTTATTATCCCAGCCAACCTCGCGCAGTTTGGGGTCAATGTAATCTGCTCTTGTATCGTCTTCCGTCATGCGGGTATTGCTTCTTTAGCAGTTAATTGACCACTGAATGCCTTTTGCAGAATAGATTTTTTTAATTCTTCCAATGCATTTATTTTTTGTTCGTAAATCACTTCCAATTTTTTCGTTTCAGTCGAAAGTAAATCCAGTTTCTTGACTATAGATTGTTGTTCTTTCATTGAAGGAAATGGGATAGGAATCTTGTTAAGCATGGCTTGATTTAATTTGGGCTGAGCCATTCCACTGACAAAATCATCCAACTTTATCGAGTTAAGATATACTTCGACAAATTTTTGGTTGACCATATTTTCAAACTTCAAGACATGGGCATGATTATTCACCCAAGTTTTTCCTGATATGGAAAATGCGATTGGATAAACTCTTGCCAAAAGATTTGCCCCATCTTCAGAAACGCATAATAAATCTTCATCAAATAAATAATCGGCAACGTAATCTACGATGCCAGAAGCACCATAATAAGGAATTGAACCTTCGCTACGAATCTTTTTTGTTATGGGTACCCGTTTGCTATCCAGATTAACAGAAATTTGATTTAATGTTTTTACATCCCAATCATTTTTCGAAAATATCTCGCTTAAATAACTCTCAAAAAGCTCCCCTGCATTCCGCAAATTTTTTTCTGCGTTTTGCTTTGCTTTGTCAATAGCGGCAAAGGCTTTGTCCAAAATTTCTACGATGTATTTTTGTTCGGGGAGGGGTGGAAGGGGGAATTCGATGTTTTCTATTTGCCGAGAAGAAATATGCTTGACGGTTGTATATGCAGTAACCTCTTCTATTGCTTTCAGATACTTGTTTATTCCGTAAAAGAGAAATTTTGGATAAATATACTTTTCGAAATCCTGCAATTTACAGACCCGCTGATTAAGAAGTGCATTTTCTCCTTTCCATTCATGGCATTCAAACTCTCCGTCCATTCCAATCAGAAAATCCCCCTTCTTGACGATATATTTTTTGTCGAACTCCCCATTATATTTTATTTCAGTGTTAATACCATTTTTTATATCCCGAATTCGAATTAATGGCATTCCTTTTTCGCCATTGAACAATTTGGAGTTAAATGCAAAACCATTTTGAATTCTCAATAAATCCGATAGCTTTTTTATATCCCAACCATTTCTCATATAAGTTCAGAAATCTTTTCAAGAATTTCGTTTGTTTCAGTATCCAACTTCTTCATCTCCGCCAGTATTTCTTCCGGTTCGCGCAAAACTGTTTCGTCTTTTTTATTCGGGTTTTTTACCGAGAGGTCGCAGGTGGTTTCGTCCACATCCTTCAGTTTTACAGTCCACGAGTTTTCGCTTTCAGCAAATGTTTTCTGCAATTTTATAAACTCTGCAAGGTCATTTTCGTTCAGAGGGTTTGTTTTGCCGAGGTTGCGCTCAAGGTTCAGTTGGTAATACCAGATTTTTTTGGTGGGCGTGCCCTTTTCAAAAAACAATACCACCGTTTTTACTCCGGCACCGGTAAAAGTTCCGCCCGGCAGATCGAGCACGGTGTGCAGGTTACAGGCTTCAAGCAGGTGCCTGCGCAGGGAAACGGATGCGTTATCGGTATTGCTCAGGAAAGTGTTCTTGATAACAATGCCCGCCTTGCCCCCGACTTTCAGCATTTTTATAAAATGCTCCAGGAAGAGGTATGCCGTTTCACTGCTCTTGATGGGAAAGTTCTGCTGTATCTCGGCACGCTCCTTTCCCCCAAAGGGAGGATTCGCCAGCACCACATTGTAGCGGTCCTTTTCCTGAATGTCGGCCAGGTTCTCGGCAAGGGTGTTGGTATGGATGATGTTGGGTGCTTCAATGCCGTGCAGGATCATGTTCATGATACCGATGATATACGCCAGCGATTTTTTCTCCTTGCCGTAGAATGTTTTCTTCTGCAGGGTTCGCATGTCGCCCGTGGATAGTTTCTTTTTTGATTTCAGGTAGTCGAAGGCCTCCACTAAAAAACCGCAGGAGCCTGCAGCCCCATCGTAAATTTTATTTCCAATTTCCGGGGCAACCACTTTCACAATGGTGCGGATGAGGGGCCGAGGGGTATAATACTCTCCGCCATTACGTCCGGCGTTGCCCATATTTTTTATCTTATCCTCGTACAGATGGCTCATCTCGTGCTTCTCCTCCGATTTCTGGAAGCGCAGTTCGTCCACAAGATTTATCACTTCGCGCAGGTTGTATCCGCTCTGGATTTTATTTTTCAGTTCCGAAAATATTTCCCCGATCTTGTATTCGATGGTATCATATCCTTCCGCATCCTTTTTAAATTTTTTCAGGTACGGGAATAATTTCTGGTCCACGAAATCAATAAGGTCATCACCACCGAGCGCCTTGTGGTGATCGAGTTTACCATCCTTGCCTTTCGGTGCCGCCCAGTTCTCCCATTTATACTGCGAAGAAATGATCGGCTCATATTTTTTTTCGGAAAGTTCGGCTGCGGTCTTTTTTTCCTTTTCGAGCGCGTCAAGGTATTTGAGGAACAGCACCCAGCTGGTCTGCTCCACATAGTCCAGCTCGCTCTGGCAACCGGCTTCCTTTCGCAGGATGTCGTCAATGGATTTGAAGACTTGTTCAAACATAATCAGTGGTTAAATGGCTCAAAATCAATATAGTTATAAGGGTATCAAATATAGGAAAAATATGTAGCTTTGGTTTTGACTAAGAACCTGCTTCAATTGTGCTTCACCGGCGTTTAAAAGCGGAATCCTTAGGGCTTAGTATTCAAGAAATTAACTGATTAATATGAGGGACTGTAGCCCGCCTCCGAGCGGGCAGGCTCCCACCCAACGAAATCAAGCCTTTCAGAAGTACTGAAAGGCTTTTTTAATTTGGCGAAGTATTTCCTGAGCTATGCAATTTATATATGCGCCATCCACTCCGTTAGCAGTGGTTCCAGGCTTGCAAATAATGCGGCGCCTTTGTCCTTTGCATACCAGCCGTGAAGATTTTCCAGGAACTCTTCGTGGGGTACCGCCGGATGCTCCTTTTTGAACTGCAACACGCGATCCTGAATTTCTTTTGAACGTGGCCCCCAGCTTCCCAGTATCAGCATCTTCTCCGCATCAATGCATACCAGCTTCGGAACCGAACGGGTGCCGTTTGTTAAAAACTGATCCATAATCTCCGGATGCTCGTCGCGCAAAATCAAACGCAGATCAATCTGCGGTGAACAGGCCGCCAGCTTTCCGATGTATGGAATATTCTGCGCGCCGTCTCCACACCATGCCTCCGTGAGCAATACCCATATCCACCTGCGATGCAGCCCTCCCAGCTTCGCACAGAGTGCCTCCGGAATTACAGCGGTCTTATCCAGCCGCTTCATGCGCTGTGCGTTAAGTTTGGTGGCCGCTAATTGTGCCTCCTTCTGCTCTGTACCGCTTGTCTTACCCTCAGCTCCTAAACGTTGTACCAACTCGCTGTACTCGTGATAACGATACGAATGATTTATTTTCTTCAACAATTCCTGCGCATTCATATACCTCTTCTGTTTATGGCAAAGTTCGGCCTCACTTACGCCTGAGGTATGATGTGTGTCAGTTCCGCAACCCCAAGCCCGCATTTCATGACTCTGCTCATATAAAAAAGCAGTAAATTTGTACACTTTCAAAACTAATGCACAGCCAATGAAAACCAGACAATTATTGCTATTTCTATTCGTAATCGCTCTGGCCGCACCCCGGTGCAGAAAGCATAATTGTAAGAAAGAGATCATCGAAAAAGTGTATGTGGCCAATGAGATGTCCGGTACCGTAACCATTTTTGATGCCGATGATCTGGAGGTGCTGAAAACCGTGGACCTTGATGATAAGGATGAGATGTTTATGCCCCATAATGTGCAGGTGGCTCCTGATCAGCGCTCCGTATGGATAAGTGCTCCTAATATGCACCACGGTGAAGGAGATGACCGCGTGGTGGTGCTCAAAGGTAAACGCGACCGCGATGCTCACCGCATCAGCATAGGCACGGAACAACATCCTGCACATGTGTTGGTGGATGATGCTTCTACGTATGCGTATATTACCGCAACGGAACCCGGACAGGTGATCATGATGGATGCGCAGAAATACAAAGTGATCAAACGCATTGATATCGGCAGCGGAAGCGAACCGCACGGTATGCGCTATATGAACGGCAAACTTTATGTTGCATGCATGGGATCTCAAAGTATCGCCGTGGTGGAACCGGAGAGCGGCACCGTTACGCATATACCTGTGGGCGGGATTGCGGTTCAAACGGCCGTGATTCCCGGATTAAACACCGTATTCGTGTCGGTGTACGATCTTAAAGAAGTGGTTCGCTACAACGTGAGTACAGGTGATACTACGCGCATTCCGCTTCCTGCCGGTTCGGAGGGACCTATACAGATGTATCCTTCACCGGACGGGCAAAGGATCTATGTTTGCGACCAGGGTATTGTGAACGGAAATCCTTCCTCCAATAAACTCTATGTAATAAACACAAGCACAAATACGGTTACAAATACGGTAACGGTTGGGAACGGCGCTCATGGAGTGGTGACGAATTCCGACGGCACGCGCATCTTTGTAACCAATCTGAAGGATAATTCTGTAAGCGTGGTCGACGCGCAATCACTGACAGTGATCGGTACTGTGCCGGTGGGAGAAAAGCCCAACGGAATTTCTGTTATGAAATGTAATTGTTACTGATCAGCCTCCAATACTGATCATCGTCCGGTTCTTCCGGTGCAGCAGCGGATCTGAAAGTTCCTCCATGCTCTCCATTCCTCCCCTGCTCTTCTTCTTATGCCATACCGATTCATAGATGAGCGGACGGATCTCCTTCCCTGAGCGAAGGGCGCCCAGAATATCCGTTTCTGTTCCGGAAAAAAGACAGTTCTTCATTTTTCCGTCGGCAGTGAGGCGCATGCGGTTGCAGGTATCACAAAAGGGGTTGGAAACGGTGCTGATAACGGCGAATCCCCCTTTGTATCCCTTCACCCTGTAATTCCTGGAGGTATCATTTTTAGCATCCTCCAGCCGCTCTACTTTTTCGCCGTACTTCTCTGCAGCTCTTTCCATGATTTCCCGGTACGATACTCCCTTGCTCCAGTTCCACTTGTTACCGTCGAACGGCATGAACTCAATAAAACGATAGAAAACAGCGCGGTCGCGTGTGTATTCAATAAACTCCGTTATCTCATCATCGTTCACTCCTTTGATAAGAACGGCATTCAGTTTAACCCTGAATCCTTGATCCAGCAAACGATCCACATTCGTAAGTACTTTCTCCACGTGATCGCGCCGGGTGATCTGCTTTAAGCGCTCCGGCTTCAGGGAATCCAGACTGACATTGACGGATCGTATCCCGGACTCCTTAAACACATCTATGAAACCGTCGGCCAGTACACCGTTGGTGGTGATCACCAGCTCAACGGGTAGTTGCCCCAGCCCGCGGATGATTTCGGCGGCATCGTTTCGCACCAGCGGTTCACCTCCGGTGAGCCGGATCTTTTTCACGCCCGATTCCACAAATACCGAAGCAATCTTCAGCACTTCGTCGCGGGTCATGAATTGCGCTTTCGGACGAAGAGGAATTCCCTCCTCCGGCATGCAGTAAAAGCACCGCAGATTACACCGCTCCGTGAGGGATATCCGCAGGTAATCGTGGACACGTCCGAAAGGATCTGTTATAGAGGGGAATTCACTCATTTTCCATGCATGCGGAGTTCTACATTTTTCATTTCCGCTTCTGAAAAGTACTTCTCCGCCAGGGGGAACAATGTAACATCCTCGCGGTAAATATGCAGTTTCAGCAACTCTACAAATTCCCTTGCGCTTTCGTAGGCATGATCCAGAATGAAGATGCGTGAAACCTCATCGCGGATACGCGTGGCCAATCCCAATAAATTGAAAGAAAGCGTGCTGAGCTGAATGAATTTTACATGATCATCCTCCATCACCTCAATGGCGGTAAACTTCTCCTCGCCTACACTGTGCTCACCATTCGCAATAAGTTTCTCGCGCAACAGGGGGAAAAGATGCTTCTCCTCCTTGTCGTTATGCGGTAAAAGATCATCGTCCACAAAACGGTAGAATTCAGCAAATGCCTTATTGATCTGTTCGTCCATTTTATAGCCGCCGGCCTTGTAGGCAATGAGCGCGTTTTCAAAACGTGTAGCCACCTCTATGGCATGTTTATGTTCCTCCATCAGCTCCCTCACAGGAACGGCGGTAACAGCAGCAAGGTCTGCCTTCCCGGGCTGTTCATAGGCCGAGGGCGGATCCATGGGAGAATGCTCCACATGTTCCAGGCCCTTCTCGGCGTTTCGCTTGAGGGGGTCATTCTTAGAGAGGGTCTTAAGGTCCATATCAGGGCGTTATGCTTGAAAACAAATTACGGTACACAAAGATGCTAAAAAAATGAGGAATGTCATCTTAAAAAAAATCGCCCCCCTTTCAGGGGGCGATTCCGCCTGAATATCTCTAACCTCTACTTAATGAATTCAGGCTTTAAAACCAGCATCACATAGCCCCAGCCTGCCTGGTTACCGGTATATCCTTTTCCTTCCCAGTCCAGAACACCCTTCAGATACGCAACGGATGCCGTATGCAGGTAAGTAGAATAACCGCACTGAACAGCACATTGCTTTGTAAATGCGTAATTAAAGGTGAAATCAATCTCGTTACCCAGGTTAGCATCCATGGATTCGATAGTTCCGGTTTGTGCGGACTTCACCGGATCGAAGATTTCGGCGGTGGCGGCAAACATGTGAACATCCAGCGCTACCCAGTATTTATCCGCTTTATACTTCAGGTTGAGATAAATATCCTGCAAGCCCACATTGCCATGCCCGCTTCCGGCAAAATAATAATCCATATAGCCGTTAAACTTGTGGCCGGTACCATAAAGAGCATTGAAAGTGTGCTGTACTTCCTTGTAAGCTTTGGTAGTATCGGTTTGGCTTTGCCCGCTCATCATCTCCATACCGGCACCAACAGTGAACTTCTTTGCAATCGTGTATTTCAGATCAGCGCCTGCCATGTAGGCATTCACATCCGCGCGCTTCCCTCCCATTACGGTTTCGCCGCTCTGGCTGTAAAACCGCAGGGAACCAAAGAGCGCATCCTTTTTATACTCGATGTGAGTGCCAATGGTGTTCATCAGGTAGGAACTGTTGAGGGCATTGGGAATTTCAACACCGGTTATAACTGCAAGCAGGCTGGCGCTCAGGTTTCCGAACTTTTTATTTGCCCACAGGTAATACATCTCTTTATAATTGCTGAGTGTATAACTCGCCGCGCTGTTGGTCATCGCTGCCTGGTTGTATCCGATTCCAGCATGTACATTCAGTTTCAGACTCGTATCCTCAAAGGCGAACAGGAACAGATCATGGCTGCGCCCCTGAAAGGTCCAGTTTAAACCACCGAACAAGCGTTCATCATCATAAGATAATTCCTGCCGTCCGGCTTTAAGTGAGAACTTGGGTGTGAAAAAATACTGTCCCCATCCTTCATGCAATGAGGTAAATCCATCGGTAGTATTCGCCGTAGCGGTGCTTCCCCACACCCTTACATCCTGGAAAGAAACCTTTGCTTTGAATTTATCGGACTTGTATCCGAAGTTCAGACGCGAACGCTGCCCCGTGGCCACGGATCCTTTTACCAGAGAATCCAGCGGTGCCTGGTACCCGTGCCTGTATTCGGTTCTTGGAATAAGCTCACCCGTAAGGGAGAACTGCGCGTTAGCAGGGAGCGAGGAGAAGATCATCAGGACGCTACCGGCGGTTACTTTCAGGATGTTTTTCATAGGTGTGTAGTTTAAAAAATGTTTTAGCGTTTAGCTGGGCCGTTCACACCCTTTCCGGTTATAAAAATGCCAGTTCACCACAGTGGCGATCACCAGAAAGACTAAGAGTCCCCAGAAGAACATATTCGCATTTCCGGATGCACCGATCGCCGAACCGATCAGCATGGAGAAAATAAACGGACCATAGGCCGCAACGGCGCCGGTCCAGCCGATCACCCCTGCAGCCTGACGCGGATTATGCTGGAACACGATAGGATACTGGCGGAAGGTGGCCGCATTCCCTATGCCTGCGAAGAAGAACATTCCCAGCATCACCGCTACGAACATAGGAAAGGAATCCATGGATACAGGAGCAACCAGTCCCATCAAAACCAGCATGCAGGTACCTGCGATCAGTCCCAGGCCTGTTATGGTGGTAAGGATTGCTCCTCCTGTTTTATCGGCTACAAAGCCGAAAAGCACGCGGCTGGTGGAGCCGATGAGCGGTCCATAGAAAGCGTACACCAGCGGATCCGGTGCATCGGGAAAATTTCCGTAGAGGGCCTTAATCATCATTGGAAACGCGGCAGACAATCCGGCAAAGGTTCCGAATGTCATCATATAGGTTATCGTACAATACCAGGTATGCTTTTCCTTGAAAATATCCAGCTGCTCACGGAAGGATGCGGTCACAGGAACGGAGCGCAGGGTGAACCAGCATACCACCGTCATGATCAGAAGAAAGGGAATGTACCAGAAGGCGGCAGACTGGGTATAGATATCTTTATTCTTTACTCCCGCTGCATCATAAGCCGTAAGTACTTTTTCAGCTGCCTTGGGATGTATTTTCCCGAGTGCCTTCGCTTTGGCCGGCATCTTATAAAAAAGTGTTGCTTTATCCGGGCTGTTTAAAGTCGCTTTCACTGAATCCCGCTTTTTTGAATCAAAGGCCGCAATGATCCTGGTTTGTACCGCCGTGTCCAGGTTGTTAAAGACCGTAACGATCCGGGTGGAATCCATTTCCTTAAATGCGGCCGCCACCTCTTTTGAATCAATGGTTGTAGAAATTTGCGAGCTGCCGAACATCGCCACGCCGAACATTACGGGTGTCATAAATTGCGCAAGACTCACTCCGAAATTTCCAATCCCGGCCTGAATACCAAGTGCGGTTCCTTTCAAACGCTTTGGGAAAAACATATTCGTGGATGGCATGTAACTGGAGAAGTCTCCTCCGCCGAAACCCGCGGTGAATGCCAGCACCATGAACACCCAGAAGGGTGTTGCCGGATCCATTACAGCCAGCCCGATCCCGATCACCGGTAATAATTTAATGAATGTTGAAATGGTGAGCGTCATCCTTGTTCCATAGATGGGAATAAGGAAAGTGTGAATAACACGCAATGTGCCCCCCGCAAGACCCGGCATGGCCGCCAGCCAAAACAACTGATTCTGGGTAAACGTGAATCCGATCGAAGGAAGTTTGGTCACAATAGCACTCATCATGAACCATGAAGCAAAAGAAAAGATCAGGGCTATGGTGGTTACCCATAATGTTTTCCAGGCAATTTTACTGCCTTCGTTTTCCCAGAATGTTTTGTCCTCGGGATTCCAGTTTTTAAGCCAACTTGACATGAGGTTAGAGATTTAGAGGTTAGAGGTTGTTATTTAATGTTAGTCGGGGCTAAATATAGGCGTTAGTGTACAATCCTCTGATTACGATTTCCGGCAGCAATGTGGGCGGATGCCCCGACTTTAAAAAAGTTTTGAAACCTGCCATATCGATTGCGCTTATTTATTACCTGATTTGCACTTCAACGTGTCAAAGGTATCGGAGCGCAGGGGGGGCGGCGATGACTGCTGTCAGAATAAAAAGTGATATATATTTTCGGCTGGATGGACAGAAAAACTGATAAAAAACAGGTTCTTTTCCCGATTTCAGACGGGTTCCGGGGGGCTCCCCCCCCCTTTGGCCTGATGCAGGTCAGGGTTTTTTCTGAGGACAATCATAGTTTGCGGTACTATTTCCCAACACTTTTGTTCGCAAGCCAAACTGTCTTTCCAACTATTATCAGCCTATGATAAACACAATTCACAACCGAATGGAGCCGGGAAAAAAACCGAAAATGATTTCCATCGGCCGATGGATTTCCATTGGCATTTTCACTCTGGCATTCACCGCCACACCTGTTCATGCACAGGATGGCGCAGCACTTTTTAAAGCGAACTGCACCGCGTGTCATAAGGATGGCGGCGGCGGCAGGCTGGTAGGGCCGGATCTTGCCGGGGTAACCACCAAGAGAACGGAAGAATGGCTGTTGAAGTGGACGAAATCCTCCACTGCCTTCATTGCTTCAGGAGACGCCGATGCAAAGGCCATCTTTGATGAGTTTAATCAGATCACCATGCAGGATTTTCCAAACCTGAGCGATGCCGATCTGAAAGCGATTTATGCCTATGTAGCCACCTGGGGAGCCTCAGCACCCACCCCCACTCCGGGCGCCGATACGGCCAACGCTGCACCACTGGCAGATGTTACCACTACAGCCACACCGGAGCAGATTGAGTTGGGCAGAAAATTATTTGAAGGAAGCATCCGGTTTATGGAAGGAGGAGCCTCCTGCATCTCCTGTCATAATATCAACCATAAGGATGTGATTCCGGGCGGTTTGCTGGCGAAGGATCTCACGAATGCATTCAGCCGACTGGGAGGTACTGCCGGCTTACAGGGTATCCTGGGTGCTCCACCCTTCCCTGCCATGACCTCGGCATACCTCAACAAACCATTGAATTCCATAGAGATAAATGCCCTAATGGCCTTCCTTAGCCATGTAGATAAGGATGTTGCCAATCAGGAGCAGAAAACCGGCGATATTCTCCGTTTCGGAGGCTGTGCAGCAGCCATTGGCCTGCTGGTGCTGATCTTCGGGATATGGTTTATTCGCAAGAAGGATACGGTAAAGAAGGAAATTTACAATCGTCAATTGAAATCAACCACCAAGTAATTCTCTTTAATAACGATCCTATAAAAACAAACATATGAGCTGGATTGAAGACATCATTTCCCCGCAAACACGTAAGTGGGAAGAATTTTACCGGAACCGCTGGCAGTATGACAAAGTGGTGCGAAGCACACACGGCGTTAACTGCACCGGCGGATGCTCCTGGGCCATTCACGTTAAGGATGGTATTGTTGTATGGGAAATGCAGCAGGTTGATTATCCTCAATTCAACAAGGAAGTTCCTCCTTATGAGCCCAGAGGCTGTCAGAGGGGTATTTCCTATTCCTGGTATTTATATAGTCCCATCCGGGTAAAATATCCTCTCATGCGGGGAGCCCTGATGGATCTGTTCAATAAAGAAAAGCAGGCAGCAGGCGGAGACCCTGTTAAAGCCTGGGCTAACCTGCAGTCGAATCCCGAGGCCCGCAAACGCTATCAGCGCGCCAGAGGAAAGGGTGGTTTCAGAAGAGCCAGATGGAGTGAGGTGCTGGAGCTTATTGCTGCAGCAAATATTTATACTGTGCAGAAATACGGATCTGACCGGATCATCGGCTTTGCTCCGATTCCTGCCAAGAGCATGCTCAGTTATGCTTCCGGTGCACGATATATACAGCTTATGGGCGGAGTGAACCTTTCGTTCTATGACTGGTATTGCGATCTCCCGAATGCTTACCCTGAGATTTGGGGTGAACAAACCGACGTTTGTGAAAGTGCTGACTGGTATCATTCCAAGTTCTGCGTTTCAATGGGAGCCAATCTGGGAATGACACGTACTCCAGACATTCACTTCTTCTCGGAGTCGAAGCATAACGGAACCAAAACGGTTGTTATGTCACCTGACTTCAGCATGGTTGCGAAGCATGCCGATCAGTGGATTCCCTGCCATGCCGGTTCCGACGGAGCTTTCTGGATGGCCGTTACCCACGTTATTCTTGAAGAATACCATGTAAAGCGCCAGGTACCTTATTTCATTGAGTACGTTAAGCGTTATACAGATTGTCCTTTCCTGGTTCGACTGAATACCGAAAACGGTAAGCTGGTGCCGGGACGCATGATTCGTGCCAACGAGATGTCGCAGTATAAGGACATTACCAACGGCGACTGGAAATTCCTGAATTTTGATACCAAAACAGGAAAAGTTGTTGTTCCGAAAGGTTCCATGGGACATCGCTGGGATGATAAGCAAGGCAACTGGAATCTGAAGTATGAAGACACCGTAACCGATAAGGAATATGATCCGGAGTTGTCCCTGCTCGCAAAAAATGAAGGTGTGCTGCAGGTGGAATTTGTGGAGTACGGACTGGATAAAAAAGCAATGCGCGGTGTACCGGTGAGGTACCTGAGCCTTGCCAACGGAGAGAAAGTAGCGGTAGCCACTATTTATGACCTCACGATGGCCCAGTACGGTGTTAGCCGCGGACTGGAAGGCGATTATCCTAAATCTTATGACGACAAGAACCAGGCCTATACCCCCGCCTGGCAGGAAATTTTCACCGGCATCGGAAGAGATACCGTACTGCAGTTAGCCCGCGAATGGGCGAGCACCGCCGAGATCACAGAAGGCAAGTGCATGGTGATCGTAGGAGCAGCCATCAACCACTGGTTCCATGGTAACCTGATGTACCGTGCCGCTATTATGGCGCAGATGCTTACCGGCTGTAACGGTAAGAATGGTGGAGGAATGAACCACTATGTAGGTCAGGAGAAACTGGCACCGATGGATTCCTGGTCCACCATCATGAGTTCAAAAGACTGGGGAACTGTTGCAAGACTGCAGCAAGGTCCCATCTGGCATTACATCAACTCTTCTCAGTGGAGATACGATGGCAACCAGAGGTATTACAACTCAGTACCGGAGAACAAACTGGCTCATATGCACACAGCAGACTGGGCAGTAAAAGCAGTCCGGAACGGATGGATGCCGTACTATCCCCAGTACAACAAGAATAATTTTGAGATTGTAAAGGATGCACAGGCAGCCGGATGCAAGACAGACGATGAGATGAAGAATTACATCGTGGAGCAGTTGAAGAGCGGCAAGCTGAAACACTCGGTGGTTGAACCGGATGAGGAAGTGAATTTCCCGAGAAACTGGTTCATCTGGAAAGGGAACGCCATCGGAACATCCGCAAAAGGTCACGAATATTTCCTGGATCACTACCTGGGAACGCACACCAACAAAATTGCCAATGAGGTAGCCGGAGATCTTGTGGAGGACATTGTTTACAAGAAAGAAGGCGCGAGAGGCAAGATGGATCTTGTGGTGGACATCAACTTCCGTATGGATACCTCCGCCCTGTACTCGGATATCGTATTACCTACAGCATCATGGTATGAAAAAGCGGATATCAACTCTACGGATATGCATTCATTTATCCATCCGCTGGGTGCCGCCATTGACCCTGTTTGGGAATCGAAGTCGGACTGGCAGATCTTCGAAGCACTGGCGAAACTGGTGAGCGAAATGGCTCCCAACTATCTTCCCGGTATCATGAAGGATGTAGTGAACTCTCCGCTGTCGCATGACTCCAAGGACGAGATCACACAGCCGCGTCTGCAGGACTGGAGCAAAGGCGAGTGCGAAGCCATCCCCGGAAAAACAATGCATAAGATTTCTTTCGTTGAAAGAGATTATTCAAAAATCTATCTCAAGTACATCTCCCTGGGCAAGGGCGTTGAGAAGAACGGAGTAAGCGCTCACGGTGTAGGCTTCCCGGTAGACGACATCTACAAGGAAATGTTAACACACCGTCAGCACATCACCAAGTGGAATGACGGAACGGAGTATCCTTCACTGAAGGAAGATGTGGAAGCCATCAACGCTGTACTAAAGCTGTCGTCCCTCACGAACGGAAAGCTGGCAAAACGTGCTTACGAAATCATGGGTAAGAAGATTGGCATGCCGGAAATTGAGCGTTTGGGCGACGGATATGAACAGATTGATATTGAATACAGAGATCTGCAGGCACAGCCAAAGCGTTACAATTCTTCACCACTTTGGTCGGGAGTAATGCACGAAGGACGAACCTACGCGGCTTACACCTACAACGTTGATTTCCTTGTGCCATGGAGAACACTAACCGGGCGACAGCATTTCTACCTGGATCATGACGCTTACATCGCGTTCGGTGAACACCTGTCGACTTACAAACCATCTCCAACACCGGAGGCGTACGGTGACCTGCGCGTTACCGTGAACGACGGAAAAGCCAGGATACTCAATTGCCTTACTCCGCACGGAAAGTGGCACATCCACTCCACCTACGGAGATACCCTCCGCATGTTGACACTCTCCAGAGGCAATGAGCCCTGCTGGATGAGCGAGCAGGATGCTGCTGATCTGGGAATCAAAGACAATGACCACGTGGAGGTTTACAACGACCACGGAACGTACGTTACCCGCGCCTGTGTGAGTGCGCGTATACCGAAGGGTGTGTGTCTGGTTTACCACGCGGTAGAAAGAACCTACAACATTCCGAAGTCACAGGAGCGCAGAGGAAAGAACGGCGAACCGAGACGAGGCGGAATGAACAACTCCTTCACCCGTGTTCACCTGAAACCGAACCTGATGTGCGGCGGTTACGGACAATTCTCTTATCACTTCAACTACTGGGGCCCTGTGGGTGTAAATCGCGACACGCACGTTCTGGTACGGAAAATGGAAAAAGTTGAATATTAATCACTCTAATAACTAGATATATGGATGTACGGTCACAAGTTTCAATGGTTTTTCACCTCGATAAATGTATCGGGTGCCATACCTGCTCGATAGCTTGTAAGAATATCTGGACCGACCGGAAGGGCGCAGAATACATGTGGTGGAACAACGTTGAAACCAAGCCCGGAACCGGTTATCCCACCAAATGGGAAAACCAGGATATTTACAAAGGCGGTTGGGAGAAAAACGGAGATTCTGTATCGCTCAAAGGTGCCGGAAAATTTAAAGGGCTAAAGAATATCTTCCATAACCCGCACATGCCGGTGCTGGATGATTACTATGAGCCCTGGGCCTACAAGTACCAGGATCTGTTTACAGCACCCGAGGGCGATGACCAGCCCACAGGACGAGCCATTTCACTCGTTACCGGGGAACCGATCGATCTGAAGGCCGGTCCTAACTGGGATGATGATATGGGCGGTTCGATTGATTACGCCCGTCAGGACTCTAATCTCAGGAGCCTCAGTCCGGCCGAGCAGGAAGCCATGTTCCAGCTGGAAAGAATGACATTCCACTACCTGCCGCGTATCTGCAACCATTGCTTGAACCCCGCCTGCGTGGCATCCTGCCCGTCCGGTGCGCTTTATAAAAGAGGTGAGGACGGCGTAGTGCTGATCAATCAGGAGCGTTGCCGCGCCTGGAGGATGTGCGTTACCGCTTGTCCGTATAAGAAAAGTTATTACAACTGGAATACCGGCAAGTCAGAAAAGTGCGTTCTGTGCTACCCCCGTCTGGAGTCCGGGCAACCGCCCGCCTGTTTCCATTCCTGTGTGGGACGTATCCGTTACCTGGGAGTAATGCTCTACGATGCAGATAAGATCGAGAAGGCAGCATCTGCTCCGGAAGATGAACTGGTGAATGCGCAGATGGGTATTTACCTGGATCCGTTTGATCCGGAAGTGATCAAACAGGCTCGTCTGAACGGTATTGCCGATTCTACCATTACTGCTGCACAGAACTCTCCTGTTTACAAATTCGTAAAAGTGTGGAGACTCGCTCTGCCCTTGCACCCCGAGTTCCGGACATTGCCGAACCTGTTCTATGTTCCGGCGTTGCTTCCGACCATGGCTACCGTTTCTGACGGAGTATACAACTCCACCGGAAAATCGCTGTGGAACCCGGTAGAAAACAACCGTCTTCCGATGAAGTACCTCGCTTCGCTGTTCTCTGCGGGCAACACCACCAAAATTGTTGAGGTATTTAAACGACTGATGGCCGTTCGACTGCATCGTCGTGGTGTAACCGTAGGAGACCTGAACTCTGCAGAAATATCTTCTGCCATGAACGAGGTTAACATGGATGCGGATATGGCCAATGCCATTTTCCGCCTTACCTCTCTGGCCACATTTGAGGAGCGTTTTGTAATACCCGCTGCACACAGAGAAGAAGCCATTGAAATGCTGGAGAACACAGCTGACTTCAAGGGTGCCACAGGATTCGGATTCAAAGAACGCCCCGCCAGAGGTTTATAACAAGACAATGGAGAAGTACCAACATTATACATTGTTTGCCGACCTTCTCAGGTATCCCGGTGATGATTACACGAAACGGGGTGCTGATTGTCTTGCCATGCTGCAGGAACGCTATCCGGAAGCAGCAAAAGAAATGCTTCCGTTTCTGGAATACATGAATACGCATACCCAGGACGAACGCGAGGAGTTGTATACAAAAACATTTGATGTACAGCCTATCTGCTACCTTGATCTCGGCTTTGTTATTTTCGGAGAAGATTACAAGAGGGGAGCATTTCTTCTGCACATGCAACAGGAACAGCGGAAAGCCGGAAACGACTGCGGTACTGATTTGTCCGACAATATCAGCAACGTGCTGGTATGGTACACCAAGACCGATAATCAGACGCTGGCGGAAGAACTTGCAGTGCGGATTCTCATTCCCGGCGTGGAAAAAATGATTTCCGAATTTGCACAAGCCCGCATTGACCTGAAAGTTAAAGTGCTGAAAAAGATGCACAGGGCCATTATTCAGGAAGAGCTCAACCGTGAGAATGTTTTTCGCAATCTGTTCTCCGCGCTTGTGTACATGCTGAAAAAGGATTTTTCTCACGTCCATTTTGAAGCCGTTACAGGCCCGATCCCGAATTTGCAGCATCATAAAGCATTTATTGAAAAACAAGGTGTGAATACCACTGCTCCATACATGACGAATACCGAAGTAAACGATTTAGTTAACAACTATAAACTCGATTAGTTATGACGAACTTTCTCTTATTTGTTGCCTTCCCGTATGCCTGTCTGGCGATCTTTCTTGTAGGCTCCATTTACCGGTATATCAACAGAGGCTTCACTGTTTCCTCCATCTCCTCTCAGTTTCTGGAAGGGCGGAGACTCTTCTGGGGAAGCCAGCCTTTTCACTGGGGATTGTTTTTCCTCTTCTTCGGACACCTCATTGCGTTTCTGTTCCCGCGTGCCGTGCTGGCCTGGAATGGTACACCGGTTCGGCTGCTGATTCTTGAGATCACCTCCTTTGCCTTTGGTCTTTGCGCTTTGTTCGGTATCGTCATGCTGATCATTCGCCGCCTGAGCAACCGCAGGCTTCAGATAGTTACCTCTCCGATGGATCTGGTAGTGTACATTATTCTTCTTACCCAGATCATTTCCGGACTGCTGGTTGCCTACTACAGCCGCTGGGGATCTTCCTGGTTCGCTGCGTTCCTGAGCCCTTATCTGAAGAGTATCTTCGTACTGGATCCGCAAATTGACGGTATTGCCAGTGTAACTTCGCTCTCGCTCAAAGTGCACGTGATCAGCGCCTTCGCACTGGTAGGATTTATTCCCTTCACCCGTTTCATTCACTTCCTGGTGTATCCTGTGGATTATCTCTGGAGAAGCTACCAGCAGGTGGTTTGGAACTGGAACCGGAAGCATATCCGCACCTCCCGCGCACATTCAGAAGGGCATAAAACCAACAATAACTGATTCTAAATTTCAAGCCAATGAAAAGAACCGGTTCATTTCTTCTTGCCGCACTTACCTGCGGAACTCTTGCCGCACAGAGCAATGCAGCTCCGGCGCCAATGACCCTGAACGAGGTATTTACCTATATCGTACTGGCAGGAGGTGGTTTGCTGCTTTTGCTGGTGGTTCTTCGTTCCTTCATGGTAGCGAATCATACCTTACGTGAACACGGAGGAGAAACAGCTCTCCACTTCCCTATTCTGCGGTCAGCCGCTTCGAATCCAAAACTCGTTACGGTAGGGGTGCTGGTGGTATTCGCCTGTGCGATGATCTGGGTTTTCTCTTCCTGAAAGAGAACCGCTTCTTCTATTTCTGAATTTGCATTCTGTGCAGCGTCCACAATAGAATCGCTGTCAGAATGAATGCCATGGCCTGGTGTGCCACCGCCGGAACAATGTGCACGGTTGTCCATACGGTAAGTGCTCCCAATAACACCTGTATTCCCATTCCCAAAATAAAAAGTTGTGCACCCCTTCTCAGTGGATTGCGCGGATCAACATGGCGCACCGAATAAAAGAACGCCATTGAAAGAAATAATAATGTAAAGGCAATCAGGCGGTGAATGAACTGAACGGCAACTTGGCCTTCCAGTATCACTTCCCAGCCGGATCCCGGCACGCTGAGCGGCGGGATAAGACGGTCTCCCATCAGCGGGAACGTTGGGTAGAGATATCCTGCTTTTAACCCGGCCGTAAGCGCTCCATAAAAGATCTGCAGTAACAACAACAGCAGCAAACCCATTGGCCAGCGGGATGAACGGGTACTTTTCTCTTTTCCGGGAATAAGATCCAGCATAAACCAGAAAATAAAACCGAAGAGCGTCAGCGCCATCAGCAGGTGTGCCGCGAGGCGATAATGACTTACATGAGGATTTTTCTGAAGTCCGCTTTTCACCATCAGCCATCCCACCACACCCTGTAATGCTCCCAGCAAAAGCAGCAAGAGCATTTTCTTCAGGAATCCGGGCGGAAACCGGTGGCGGATTAAAAACCAGAGAAAGGGTATGATAAATACAATACCGATGAAACGCCCGGTCATGCGGTGTATAAATTCAAACCAGTAAATCTCCTTGAAATCCTCTACCGAAAAATGCTTATTAAGAATTTTATACTCCGGCGAAGTCTGGTAGCTTTCAAATTCCCTTTGCCAGTCGGCCTCGTTCATAGGAGGCAATGATCCAAGAGGCGACCATTCCACCATTGAGAGCCCCGACTGCGTGAGTCGGGTTGCACCTCCCAGCAAAACCATAAAAAGCACCAGCACACAACCGGAGGTAAGCCATACGATCACAGGGAAATGAGGATTCGAGCGCAGGGACATAGAAAGTCCCCGAATATATCGCTTTTACCGTTGCGGCCGTGAAGCCCCTGTTTTCGGAAGCTCCAGCAACCTGACTATCAGTGAATTCTCAGCGATTTTTCCAAACCGGCGCGCGCTTTTCCAGGAAGGCATTGATGCCCTCGCATGCGTCGTTCGTTTCCATGAGTTCATTCACATACATATCCTCCAGGTGAGCAAGGAAATTCCCCAGCACATGATTGAACTTGGCCCTGGAAGCTTTTACTGCGAAGCGAAGAGACGAGGCACTTCTGGGAGCGATAAAATCACGAATGAATTCCTCCAGTCCGATATTCATTGCTTCCTTACTCTCAAATACTTTATTTACCAGTCCCATCTGATGGGCTTCTGCCGCTGTTACAGACTTTCCGGTGAGTAATAATTCTTCGGCACGCGCGAGTCCGATTTTTTCCGGCAGAATAACTGAAGCCGGAGGTGGGAAAACCCCCAGCACCACTTCCGGCTGACCGAACCGCGCGCTTTGGTCTGCAAAAATAAAGTTGGCTGCCAGTGCCACTTCCATTCCCCCCCCCAAACATTGTCCGCTTACCAGCGCTACTACGGGTACAGCAAGATCGCGAATAGAATAGAACAGATTATGGAAGGAACGGAGCATTTCCGCCGCATGTTCCTTTTTATGTTCTTCTACGCTTGCACCAAAGGAAAAATGTTTTCCTTCGCCTTCAAAGACCAGTAGCTTAATTTCCGGCTTACCGGCAAATTCGATAAAGGCCTTTTTCAGGTCATTCATCATGATGCTGTCCAGAATATTTCCCTTCTCGGCTGCCAGAGTGATCCTGGCCACCGTACCTGAGTGGGAATAATTCAGTTTGATTTTTTCCATACCTATTTTATTTCTGTTCGTGCAGTGCAGGTGCGATCGCTTGTTCCATCTCTGTGCCCCATTCCTTCCCTTTAGCCAGCAGCTGACGTAAAAGTATAAAGTCCACTTCCCTGTTATCCTTTGGTCCGTCGTTGAAAGCCCGGAAACCGGCCTTGGCTTCGGTCATCATATTCAGGGCAAGCCATTCGCGGCTGCTTTCTTTATTTTTATCCCAGTGTTCCAGTTTGAATTTTCTGACTTCACTGATGGTTTTATTCATACAATTCGGGAAGGTATAGAGCAATTTAGTAACCAGACCGTTTACTGCACCGTCCAGCAGGCTCAGATCCACCTCCGACGCCGCCATCATCTCCTTTCCTTTGGCAAGGTCGGCTCCCTTCTTCGGTGTGCCTATCACAAGTTTTCCGAATTCGTCCACCATACGATCCGTAACAACCAGCGGATTAGGAATAAATTTTCCTTGGTATTTAAGTACAGGAACTATCTCGGTGACAACGCCGAAGTGATACGCCTGATGGGCAGACCACGGTTCACATAGCGTTAGCGAAGACATGGCGCGTTCCACGCCGATGAAAAGAGGCAGAAAATCCGTAGCTCCCCCGATCGGTGCCGACCCGTGCTTAGGACCCGCCTGGCCGAACTTAGCCATGTCGCTGGCAATGGTATAGTCGCATGCCATTCCGATCTCCTGACCTCCTCCGATTCGCATACCATTTACACGGCAGATCACCGGCTTTTCACATTTGAGGATCGCAGAAACCATGTCGTTAAACAAACGCATATACTGGGAATACTCCTGTGGATTACCTGCGTAATATTCAGCGTACTCCTTGGTATTTCCGCCCGTACAGAACGCTTTGTCGCCCACGGCAGTAAACACTACAGCCACCACACTTCGGTCATTGGATGCCTGTCCGAAGGCCAGGATGATTTCTTTTACTGCGCCGGTGGTATAAGAATTATACTGTTTGGGATTATTGAGTGCGATCCACGCGATGTGAAGGCCTGCCACCGGTGAGCCATTCTTATCCAGTACAGGTTTCATTTCATAGCTAATCTCCCGGTAGTTTACCTGTGTGAGATCATGATTTTTCAGTTCCATAGTTTCAGTTTTTAAAATCCGGGACTAACACCGAGCGCCGGGTATATTTATGTTCAAGTGTATTCTTAAATACGGTATTAATTTCCGACATAGGAAATGTCTGAATGAAGGGTGCTATTTTCAGTTTATCCTTCGCCACCAGGTCCAGCACTTCAGGGTAGAGTTCTGCACGGCAGCCCCAGGTTCCGATGAGTTTCGCATCAAAAGCCATCAGGTTGCTGAGCCGAACATCTACTTTGTCCATTGTGAATCCCACCACAGAGAATGTGGATGCAAATGTAAGCAGATTGAAGGCAAGCTCCTGCCCGGGTTTCGTTCCTGAGAATTCAAATATTTTCCATCCGAATTTCGGGGCGTTGATGCTTGCGGCAAGTTCCTTGACTTTATCCTTTACCCCTTTAATATCCAATCCCTTTGTATTCAGCACTGCATCGGTACCATTTTCAGAAGCGATGCGTAATTTATCGTCATTGATGTCCAGGGCGATCACCTTGGCCCCGGCAATTTTTGCCAGCATAGCGCCGTAGATTCCCACCCCTCCTACGCCGATCACAAGGGCCAGGTCTCCGGCTGAGAGTTCCGACTTTTTTACCACCTGATACGGAGTAGATATGGCATCCGCAATTACAGCCAGATGCTCCAGGGGATATTTCCTGAGTACTGCCTCCGGTACCTCACACAGGAAAGCCGATGGCACCTTAATGTGCGACGCGAATCCGCCATGGAAATCGTTACCCGGCATCAATTGCTTCCGGCAGATGTTACTTCGTCCGTTTTTGCAGAATTCGCATTGCCCGCAGGGAAGAACGGCAGGGATAATGACCGACTTATGCATCCACGCAGGATCTCCGGCGACCACCTTGCCGCTTATCTCGTGTCCGAGTGTAAGAGGAAGCGCATGCTTGGTTTGCACGCCACTGTGCCAGAAGCTTAAATCGGTATGACATACGCCGCAACCTGCGACTTTAACAACCACTTCGCCCGGACCCGGGACGGGTAATTCTGCAGATGCGAGCCGGAATTCTTTTCCCAGCTCTGCCATTTGCCATTGATGCATTTTCTCTGTGCTCATACTGCGGGATTTTCTAGAAGGATCGCCGTACCCTGGCCTCCGCCGATGCAGGCAGTGGCGATCCCATATTTTACTTTTCTGATTTTCATTTCTCTGGCGAGTGTCAGCGAAAGACGCACACCTGTAGCTGCCAGCGGATGTCCGATGGCGATGGCGCCACCATTTACGTTGAGCTTCTCTCTGTTGATGCCCAGCTCTCTCTCGCAACCGATTACCTGTGCAGAAAACGCCTCATTGATCTCAAAGAGTCCGATCTCATCGAGATGCAATCCTGTTATTTCCAGCAGCAGGCGGATGGCAGGAACAGGTCCTAATCCCATTTCACGCGGATCAACACCCGCACTGGCGCCTGCAACGAGGCGTGCCAGTTTATTCAAATTCCTGCTTTTAATTTCATTGCCGGATGCGATAATCAGGGACGCAGCTCCGTCCACGATACCTGAACAATTCCCCGCGGTAAGAATTCCCACCTTCTCAAATACCGGCCGGAGGGGTGCAAGATTTTCCATGGTGGTGGCTCGTACATGTTCATCGCGGGAAAACCCTTCAGCGCCTGCGGGCAGTGAATATTTTCGTGGTTTCAGATCCTGGCGTTCAAAGGTGCCACTGCTTACAGGAACAATTTCCTCCTCAAAAAACTTTCTGTCGCGCGCCGCGAGGGCACGCGCGAAGGAAAGTGCAGCGAATTCATCCGCTTCCCTTCTGTTAATCTTATAACGCCGCCCTACATTTTCCGCGGTAAATCCCATGGGATAACCGGCGGCGGTATCGTCTAACGCTTCCCACAACATATCTTTGAAAACAGGCCGCCCTAACGGATAACCCATTCTTCCGCCGAAATTCACCGTTGGAGCCAGCGACATGTTCTCTGTTCCCACGCATGCAATAAGTCCTGCCTTCCCAAGTGTGATCTGCTCGCCGCCCGTTACCAGTGTTTCAAATCCCGAGCCGCATATGCGTTGAACCATTAAGGCGGGAACCTCTATAGGAATACCGGTAAATAGAGAGATATGCCGCGGCAGAAAATAGGCATCAGCAGAACTTTGGCCGATGTTGGCAGCAATGAGCTGGTCCACCTCCGCCGCTTTTACGCCGGCCTTTTGCAGGGCCGCATTAACAGCAATAATACCCAGGTCCGTGGGCGAAACCTGACTTAAGGTGCCGCAGTATTTACCAAAACCTGTTCGCGCCCCGTGAACAAGAAAAATGTCATCAAAGCTGATGCCTACACCTTTGGCCCTGTTAAAATAACCCTTCATTCCCTTACTGCTTGATCGTTATATGGTAAGGGTCAACGGAAACTTCACATTTCCATCCCGGAACAAGCTGGAGCGTAGACTGGTTGATCAGCGTGAGATATCCGTTCCGGCCGGCACAGGCCGTAGTATGATGCGGAGCCCACCCTACCCCGAAGAGATTCCGGTTGGCAACCCATACACAATTGGTGGCATCATCCACCACCACGCTTCGGGGCTGGTGCCCGGTATAAATGGCGGTAATCAGCTGATTCGTATTCAGATCAATTACGTTTACAGAACTGGTGGTAACCTGATTCGCTGTATCCTCCATACACGGTACAAACACATACGGATTCACATCCGAGAAGGCCATCACCTGCGGAACGCCGCTGGTAGGGATTACCTGAAGAAGGCTGTCGTTCGATGCCTTAAAAATTCTCAACTCATTGGTCCCCTGACACGTCACGTAATATTTTGAATAATCCGGAGAAAATTCAACGTCGTAGGGTTTATAGATACCACTGGTGTTGGGGAAATCACCGGTTTGCAGCACCACCTGTGAGATATCGGGGTTGAAAGGATCGGTCATATCCACTCTGTAAATAAAATTTCCCTGCTGGCAGGTGATATAAGCCAAGGTACCATCATAGTTCATGGCGTTGCCGTGCGGATAGATAAATGTTCCGCTGCCCTCATACGTTACAATAACCTGCATGGTATTCAGATCAAGGAGTGCCACCTTTCCGTCCGAGGCAAGATGTGAAGCAATGGCATACTGGGAATTGCCGGATATAGAAAGGGAGTGCCAGCTGTAAACACCCAGATTAAGCTCGCCCACCTTAACGTAGTCGGAGGTTCTGAATTTCTGGAAAATATCACTGACATAATAAGACACATACAGGTACTGATTATCGGGGGAAACATACATATCGTGCGGCGCTTCCGTTGCAGGCAGGTTTCCGAGATCAATGCAGCGCATGGCCAATCGCGATGAAGCATCGAATACGGTGAGAAGGTCGCATCCTTGGTTGGCCAGAAATATTTTTCTCCGGTTTGGCTGGTCAGACCACTTTACGAATCCGGTTTCATCCGGCGCACCATTGGCAATCCAGTCACGCAGGGTCATGACCTCTTCACGGGTCAGGGCCGGTTTGTTGTAAGGCATGGTTGGACTGAGCTGAGGGCCCAGATCGCTGAAAGTGTTCACCGCAAAAAGGAGGAAGCTCTGATCCGGCCGAAAAGGTATTACCGCGGAATTATTCCGGCTGCCGCGAAACAATGCTTCCCAGGACGAGAGATCCAGGCCGGCACAGGCGTCTTTGCTTCTCTGATCATGACAGCCGGAGTTAGCGCAGCGGTTAATCAGGATCTTTCCCACTTCGTGCGGGTATCCGTAATAATCCGCAGTACCCGTATCCCTCGTGCAGCCATGAAACAAGGCGGCAGATCCGATCAGGAAAAAAGCCATCCACCTGCTACGACCTGATGTAAGCTTCATCATTTTCTTTCGTGCTTTTTTGATCTGCTCTTCTGGCATACAATGCAGCACCCAGTGAAACAACGAACTGGGGCTGATCCGCAATTGTTACGGGGATATTGATCTTTTCCTGAAGTAATTTTGCCAGGAGCGGGTGATGGGCGACAACTCCGCCAATCATCAGCACGGGAAGTTTAGGATCAATTCGCATTTTCACCACCCGGTTAAGGATGGATACATAGATTCCCCTGGCGATATCTTCAATGGGCATTCCCTCGAAAAGCCAGCTCATGACCTCTGTTTTTGCAAACACAGTACAGAAGCTGTTCAGTTCACGCCCGAAACTCGATTTCAGTGCGAGGTCGCTCATATCCTGGATACGGATGTCGGCCCGCTCCGCAATCTCAGTAATGAAAGATCCGGTGCCGGCGGCACATTTATCATTCATTATGAACTGATCAATGGAGCCATCCTCCTTGCAGCGAATGATCTTGATATCCTCACCCCCCACATCAATAATAGTCTTCTGTCCGGCCAGACTTTTTTCCGCACCAACAGATGCGCAGTTCAATTCTGTTTTCACCAGATCCGCTGCCGGCAGATGGCGGCGTCCGTAACCGGTTGCACAGGTTCGTACGATGGGAAATTCCTTTTTCAGTGTCTCGATAACATGCTTTACGGATATCTTTTCCCTGTTCAGTGTTTTCACTGCCATCCGGAACACCACACGTTCCGAAGAATCAATGATCGTAAATTTCGTGTAGGCCGAACCCAGGTCGGCACCTAAGAAACAATCTCCTTTCGGAACCTGCTTCTCTTTGCCGTTGGCCACCGGGGTGATATTTGCAAGAACCGCCTGCCGTGTGCTCTGAACGCTGGAAGAAATGCTTTTTCCGCTGATGGCTTTCACCATATTAGTAAACGTAAGATTCAGCGAGGTCCGGATGTAATGCTTCCGGCCATACTCAACAATTTTCCCATTCAGATAATCAATCTCCGTAGGCCGGTTATTCAGCAAATCCACCGCAAGGGAAGGGAAATGGTTTCCCGCCTTTGCAAGATACCGGAGGCATTTCCGGATAAAATCGTCTTCGAACTTGATTTTTTCCGACTCTGCCACTTCCACCGCCTCCTCGATAATTTGCTCTGCAAGTTCTACGGTATCCGGGTTGCTCATCGCTTCTTTGATGGTGAGCCGTCCGACGGCGCACAAGGCACTCAGCGACGAATTCAGAATGGTTTTTTCCCAGGAATACTTCAGGATCTGGAATGAAGTGACCGGGGTGGTCTCCAGTTTAACCTCACTTAGCCTGGCTGAAATAAACTCCGCCTGATCCCGCCGGGAATCATCCATGGATGCCAGGTAATTCGGCGGATTAAAAAATGTAACATTTGTAGATCTCGGGTCTGTGAGGTTTCCGGCAAAATTGATCACCATCCGGAACGTGCGCCCCTCTCCCAGCACAGAAGATATCATCTTCTCCACATCAATACCATTCATGGCACACACCACGCCAGCGTCTCCGAGATCCAGCGCCTCCACGTCACGCACTGACTGCGGCAGCTGCGTTGTTTTCAGACAGAGAAATATGATCTGCGGTTTAAGATGGGCCAGTTCCTTCACGGAAGAGTAGACCTCCTTGAACTTTACCTTCCGGTTGATGGCGCCGGATAGCGTGATACCCTGATCGCGGATACTATTGATCTTGACCTTATCAAGATCACAAACGGCCACTTCAAGTCCGGCTTCCTGCAGATGTGCACTGAGGATCATTCCTACCGGACCCATCCCAACCACAGCTACCCTGTTTATTTTTGCCGCGCTCATATCAGCTTATTTCTTTTATACCTTCCAGTTGTTCAATAAAGGTTTCCAGTTTGGTTACCGATTGCCCCTCCGAATAAAATCTCAGATCACACAGGTCGCCTTCAATAACCAGGGAGGGAATTCCGGTAGCGGAGGAAAACCGCTGGGGCAGTCCGAATCTTGAATTGGAATTGTTAAAGCATGTTTTCGCATCATGAAATACCATTCCATCCACTTTATATTCTTCCGCAATGGATTTCAGCAACTGAAATTTAGCTTCCTCACTGCGGTTGATAAAAATAACGGTGTACGCCTCTGCTGATGAGCGGAAAGGATCCTTTTCATCGAAGGCATCGAACACCCAGCTATTGCAATAAGTAGATGCAACTACACTGGAATGATTTGCACAAAACAAATCGGAAAGATTCCGCAGTTTCCCCCATATCGGCATGCCGTCCCAATACATTCTGGTACGTTCTCCAGGAATCATTCCCAGTCCCTTCTTCACGTTATCATTCAGTTCCTGCAGCAATCCCCGGTAATACTCCACGGCCACATCTGTTCCGCGAAGAACAACGATAGGCCCCATATGAATTGCGCCATCAAAAAAACAAAGCGGTGCAGGTGTGTTTTTTGCAGTAGCCAGCACGTCTTTCCAGAGGTTGGTAGCTATTTTGCTTTTCTTCAGTACTTCACGGAAGCGGTCGATATCGAATTTTACGCCGCTGGTTTTTTCACAAACCGGTACCAGTTCCTCCATTTGACGCGCTACGTCGTCTATCTCACTTTGCGTAATGGCGCTGATATGACGGGGCGGGAAAATTCCCACAGAAGGACAATTAAAACGGGTTCCGTAATAGTTGAACCAATCCTGCACCTCTCTGCACTGGTTTGTATTGTAAACAATCAGATCCGGTTTCGGGATGGAAGGAAGACCATAATGCTTAGTAAGCGGGGTCTCTCCCTTCAAATACGCGCCAATATCGGAAGTAAGGTAAGAGCAGATATCACCCGCATATCCCATACTTACTGTTTCCGGGATGTACTCTCCGGCCAGCCGGGTTGCGCCAAGCAAAGCTCCGTGGTTTTCCGGGAAATAAACTTTGAACCCGAAGGAACGGAGTAATTCTGCAGGACCCACACTTGTACACCAGGCTACCTTTCCGGGTTTCAGAAAATCCGTGAAGTAGTCTTTCATGACTTTCTTCAGGTTGACCGTACTTTTTATTTCGTACATACTCATCGGGTAACCGGTGCCGGATTATTCACATCCGAATCAAGTTTAACAATAAACACTTCCTCGCTTACCGGGTGATTGGCCCCGTACATATTTTCAATATGCGCTTTGTATACGTCCTGAATCCGACCGGGCGCAATTTTCAGTGAAGGAGTAAGTGTGCTTTTCTCGATAGACAATTCATCATCAATAATCATGGCAAAACGGATCCGGGAAAACTTCTGGCTTACCAGGCAGTTTGCGTCACGCAGGCAACCCTGCAGACATTTCCCCAGCTCATCCATTGTGCGCGGGCAATAACATCCCTCATCAGGAGATTTTACATAATTCGGATTATTAAATAATTTCCGGTTGGGAAAAATAACGGCTACAGGATACTCTGTTCCACCTCCCACCACCATTGCCTGCATCACATAATGGCACTTCATCTGGATAATCTCCTCCATTTCGGTAGGGATCACCTTTTCTCCGTTTGTTAATTTGAATATCCTGTCTTTCCTGGAAATGAGTTTCAACCCGTTTGGAGAGATTTCTCCAACATCGCCCGTACAATACCAGCCGTCCGGGGTAAAGGCGCTTTCGTTGGCGCGATCGTTCTTGTAATAGCCCCTCATAACATTAGGACCCTTCACCTGAATTTCCTTTTCTGCAGAGAGGCGCACTTTTACACCCGGAATGGGAAATCCAACAACACCCGGTTCTCTTTTCTTGCCGGGGATGGTTAATGTACAACAGGGGGCGGTTTCGGTCAGGCCCCATCCTTCCATGACAGCGATGCTGTGACTTTCAAATTCATCGCTGAGCGTTCTGGGAAGAGGGGCTGCCGCCGTAAAAATAAATTTGAGACCCGACCGGAAGAAGAGGTCTTCCTTTTTTTTGTCGGAGTGAGCGAGTTCGGCCAGCGACTGATATACTTTTGGTACGCTGAAGAAAACAGTAGGCTTCACTTTTTCCCAGTTCTCAAGGATTTTTGCAGGATCCTTTCCGTAACCGGATTCGAGGTGAAGGGTTGCGGCGTTATAAAGTGCGGCGAAGAGTTCGAATATACCTCCAAAGCTGTGGTGCCAGGGGAGGTAAGAAAGAAAGCGATCCGTATGGTCCAGGTTCCATCGCTTGCACAACGCATCCTGCTGGGAAAGAATATTCCGGTGGGTGAGCTGTACTCCTTTGGGAATGCCCATTGTGCCGGAGGTATACATATTCAGACATATCTCATCCGGGCTGACCGTAGTATCCGGCTTGTCGTTTTCCCCAGGCACGGTTTCCAGCACGCTCTTCCATCCGGTGGTATTACAGGCAATGCCGGTAACGGTGTCGTCAAATACGATAATATGTCTGCACCTGGCAGCCTCTCCCAGTTGAGCAATCTGTTCTTTTCCTCCCACCGCAAGAAACGTAGCATCAGAATGCTCGAAGAGTGAGTGAAAAACGTGTGCTTTGAACCACGCAAAAACAGGAATGCAAACACCCCCCATACTCATTACCGCCAGTTCGGTCTGCAGCATCTGCACCGAGTTAGGAGCAAAAATCATGAGCCGGCTTCCGCGGCCGAAACCTTGTTTATTCAGAAATGCAATGATGCGGCAAACATTGGCATGAAGTTCCTTCCATGTGATTCCGATATAATCCTCTCCGAACCGGGAGGCAAATACCAGATGATCAGGGAAGCGGAGCGCATTATGCCCGAGCATACTTCCCACATTTGGAAATCGTAACTCGGGAGCCGGTTCCGAATGCATCTCGCTCATGCCGCAGCCTGTTGCTTATCGCGCAATTTCAGATAACGGAAACCACCCCACAATGCGGCACCGATGGCACCTGCATAGATCGCATCGGGATGCGTTTTGATTTCAAACTTTTTTCCGGTCTCATCCAACTGGTCACCGATTGCCTGAAGCATGCCCTTGTTGAGGGCCATACCTCCGGTGAGAACGATGGGCGACTCTGCCTTCAGAGAACTTAAAAGTTTAATGATACGGTTAGCGATCGAAATATGAATTCCCTTGATAATATCCGGAGTGGAAATACCGCGGGACACCATGTTAATGACATCTGTTTCAGCCAGCACCGCACAGATTCCGGAGGAAACTTCGGGCTCTTTCGACTGCAATGAAACATCTCCTACCTCTTCAATAGAAAGACCCAGGTATCTGGAAATATTTTCGACAAACTGTCCGGATCCTGATGCACATTGTCCGGTCATTTTATAGTCCTCTACTCTCGCATCGGAGGAAATCTTTACTGCGCGCACATACAGCGCACCCATATCTACCACTGTTTTCGCATCGGGGAAAAAGAAATTGGCTCCTCTGGCATGCGTAGTCATTCCGTAAAAGTGACCCTTCTTCCGCTTAACCAGGTCACCTTCTCCCGTGGAGGCGAGATAGGCAAGGTCCTCGTACTTCAACTTATTCCGTGTAAGCATAGACTGAATCATTTCATCGGCCACCTGTGTGGGGTTACGTTTACGGATTTTCTCGGTGACCTTGTCGATGATCTTCGGTTTGTCGGAATAATCTATGAGAACGCTTTTGATGAAGTTGCTGCCAACATCAATGCCAAGTGTCAGAATCTGCTTTGCCATAGTATTGAGATAATTTAGCTCTTGAATGTCTTTTAAAGTAACGCTTCGTGACAAAAAATATGTATGATCAGCATCATAATATGATTAGCGTCATGCTACCGCTTTTCCGGTTTTAGCTCCGGGCAGGTCCGCCTTAATGTTCCTGCGGGCGAACATTGCTCCGCCCAGGGCACCCATGAAGATACTATCCGTATGAATATTGATCTTAATATTATCCCCATAGTTTTCACGCACCAGTTGGCCCAGGTACTTAATGACCGCGGGGTTTCGGGCCACGCCTCCGGTGAAGGTGAATTCGTTAAACACACCACCGGACCGGGCGATAAGGGACATTGCCCTCATGATAATGGCTTTATGCAATCCGCCGAGGATATCGGCCCGCTTTTCTCCAAGGTTGGTAAGTTCTCTGAGTTCTGCTCCTGCGAATACCGTACAGGTTGAGCAGATGTTCACTTCCTTCTGAGCCTCCATGGCCAGCGGCCCGAGTTCATTCAGGGAGATGCTTAATTCATCTGCGATATAGCCCAAGTATCTACCGCATCCTGCGGCACAACGATCGTTCATCTGAAAGCTTGTTACGAGTCCGTATTTATCCACCTGAATGGCCTTGGTATCCTGTCCTCCGATGTCCAGTACGGTACGTGTTTCAGGGAATACAGCATGCGCTCCAAAAGCGTGACAGAGGATCTCCGAGCGGATACATTCCTGCGGAAAGGGAAGCAAAGCGCGGCCGTACCCAGTGCCGGTCATGTTCTCGATTTCAAAATCCAGTTCAGCGATATCATCAATATGTTTACGGAGCGTATCCGAAACATGGTCGAAATTTCCGCGCAGCAGATTCATCTCGGCGTCAAAATGCACGCTCTTGTTATCAAGCGAAGATTCCGGGAGGTTTTTGTATTTCTCTTTTAATTCATCCATTGCTTTATGAACGAGTTCCTTAAAGTCGAATTTGATTCGTTCATTTTCCGCCGGTGAAATACTTTTATCCCACACGGTCATCAGCGGTTCAAAAAGGGTTGCGTCCAGCTTATTGACCTCCTCGTTATATTTCTCTGAAACGATATCGCGGAAGAACTGATTCCTGGAACCGAGGTCGTTGTACAAATAATCATGTTTGATTTTCGGCTTAAAAGCGCGGCGAATGGCCCGGAGGTGATTCAGCATTGTTTCTCTGAGGGTCTTCTCCGTGAAGAAGTTGTCGCAGGTTTTCACCAGCTCCTCGCCAAGCCGGTCAAGTTTCACCTTGAATTGCTCATACTGGAACACACTCTCCAGGTCAGCAATGTATTTCCGGTATTCCGGCTTTGCCTTGATTTCATCTTCCAGGTTCTTTTTTAGAACAGAGAAGCGGGCATTGTAGGTGGCCTCATCGCGTGCTATATCTGCGGCAACAGAATAATTGGCACGTGTATTTGTGATGCCTCTGCCAATAATCTCATCCGCTTCGTTAATAATTACTGCTTTGGAAGTGGTAGAGCCGAGGTCAACACCGAGATAATATTTACTCATGACTGAATGTTTCTTGGTTAGTGAATGTTTAATAATCAGGCCTGCACCTGTTCCTGTTCCAGAATAATTTTCCGCTGTTCCAGCATCTGGAAATAAGACTCGAGCCGGTTTTTAATATTTGCATAGGAGAAATACCTCGGATCAACGAGATCCGATTCAATGAATCCCACTGGTACGCCCGTGCGCTGTTCGATCTCCCGCATGATCATCAGCTGCCCTGCGGAAAATGAATTACAACTCTTGATGGAATTAATCAGGAATCCGTCTGCCTTATATTCTTTTACATACTTTTCAATCAGATCCACGCGCTGCGGCAAATTCAAATTGGTGTAGCACCCCATACAATACGTTGCAATACTCTCCAGCGGCTTGGAAGGATCCTGACGGTAGCCCTGATCATATACACCTCCCACCTTGGTATAAGTAGAGGCCACAATCACTGCTCCCAAATCGTAGAATATTTTCCAGAACTCTCTGAAGTTGGTCCAGTTCGGAGGTCCTTCCACTACCAGCCGGAATCGCTCCTTCTCCATTTCTCCTTCAGGGGTAACCGGGAGCAGCTTTTTATCCGCCCGTTCTTTCACTTCCTTGTAAAGTTCCTTGTAATACTCCACACATTCAGGACTTCCACGGAACGACGTATTGATGGGGCCCATGTAATATACCCCTGCAAAGTATGCGTCAATCGGAGAAGGTTTATTCTTGGCCATCTCCAGGATCTTTACCCAATAGTTTTCCGCTTCTACTGAATTCTGCAGCAGGCCGGTGAGTTTTGCCGGGTCAAATTTCTTTCCTGTAACCTTTTCAAATTTCGGGATCACTTCCTCCTTCAGCTGCTTTACCATGTAATCGATCTGCTCCTGTGTTATTTTTCCGTCCTCCTGGTAAGGCGTGTGCAGCATGGCTACCTCTGCATTTGGGTAGAGCCGGTTCAGGTTTTCAAACCACTTAAGAAAGGTGAAACATCCGGTATAACTCAGGAGCAGAAGATCGGGCTCCGGAAGCTTCTCGCCCGTTGGACCGATGTTGCCGTTGAGGAACATTCCAATGTCGCATTTTACGTATGTACAAACATCTTCCGAATGTCCCACTTTTTCAGCGTCCTTGATATAACCGCCGGATTTCTTTCTCATGCCCGACTGCAGGGCATTGATCTCCGGATACACCGGGAGCATATCGAAGGCCATGATCAGTTCAATCAGGTTTCCGGGAACAAAGGTGTAGCAAACCTTTTTGCCGGTTTCCTTCGCCTTGCTGAGTTCACTGAATTGTTTCGCGAGCATCTCCTTCTGGATGACCATGCTCTTTTCCTTAACTGCTTCTTTTGGGTTTGCCATTTTCTAAATTGTTTTCTTCAGGAGATAACTCCTTATTTTATGACCAAAGCTTAATAGAATCCGAGAACGTTCCGGCCTGTTCTTTAATCACCTTGAACTGTCCGGTGTTCTCGTGGAACTGGAAATTCACATGTGGAATGCCTGCCGCATCACACTCTTTTTGCATTTCCGGGCGATCCAGCAGTGCGGGATCACAGAAGCTGGCAGCAGAGAATACCACCCCGTCGGCTTTGCGACGCTTGGCGAGCTCTACCAGTCTTTTCCCTTTGGGATTGCCCACATCATAATAGCAGGAAGCGAAGGTGCTCTGGTTTAGGAAAGCGTCCGTGATGGCTCCCAGCGGGTCGCTGCTTGTGTCGTTAATTGCGCCCTGGATCCATCTGGAACCCAGAATAAAATCATCATCCACAATATAACACCCTGCCATTTCGATGGATTTAATAAGCCCTACCGGAGGCTGTTCACAGAAGGAGCCGGAAACAACCACCCGGATATTGTCCATCTCCTCCCCTCTTTCCTTTGAGATATGTCCCAGTACTTCCTCCAGTATCACATTGTGTTCTTCTACAGGCATGGCAAGGCCGGCCCGCAGGACATGATAGGTATCCACTGCGGATAATCTCCAGGGGAAAAGCTGACGAATATCATATATCTCTTCGATTAGTTTCCGGTTCCGGTTAAATAAACCAATGGCTTTATTGAGAGCTTCCACGCTGGTTTTCAGCCCATTAACCTTAAATGTATCGTCCAGGATCTTTTCCAGTTCATGCCGGTAGAAAACACCACCGGTTTCCGGCGTGAAATTTTGCGGGTAATCAAAGTACCTCTGGAACTTACCTTTTTTCACCAGCTTGAACATTCCGGAAAGGTTTCTCACGCAATCGCAGATAGCCGGAAAAACGAAGCCGTCGAAATCATTGAGATTATTATCCAGTGCCATCTCCACAACACCGCGCGGAAGGTGGCAAATGTAGGACTGATAATAGGCATCGCCCTTAATGATTTGCTTTCGGTCTCCGGCACCCATCACTCCTACCGCAAGCCCATTGACAGCATGTACGATTTCACGCGGAAAATAGATAGGAAGATAGCCTACAAGCACGCGGTTTTTTGCCGCCGATTTCCATTGCTTTGCTTTTTTGAAATCCAGGTCAAAAGCGGTTTCTTCACAATAGTTCAACACCTTTTGTAACGCATCCATTTGATTCAGGTTTGTAACAAAATAAATCTTCCAGTGAAAATAAAACTATGAGCATCGTCATATATTTTTTTTAGTGGCGGGGGTACTTTCGTTCTGGTGGATCGGCAACCGGGCATATCGGATCACGGAGCGTTGATCCTGGCAGGTGGGCATTCGGAGCGAATGCAGTACCCTAAGGCTTTCTTATTATTAAAACGCCGTTGTTTGGCAGAACAGATAACCGATCAGTATCTGGAGGCCGGCATCTCCACCGTCTATATAGTTGTGAATCACCACCTAGTCGGAGGGGGGTGGGATGAATTTCTATCCCGGCTCTCCGGAAAGGCCCGTTTGGTTGTAAACCATGAACCGGATCTGGGGCGGTCACATTCCTTAATGCTGGGACTACGGCAGCTCAAAGATCATGACTTCTGCTTTCTTCAGAACGTAGATAATCCTCCGGCGGACCTATCACTGCTGAGCCGGATGATCCAATCGGCGAATCCGGATGGAATAACTGTTCCTGTATACCGGGGTAAGAGCGGTCATCCGATACTGCTTCCCCGAAAAGTACTCAATGACCTCCGGGGGCAGCCGGAAAAGGAACTCCATCTTCGTGAGTTTCTGCGAAGTTATCCCAGAACTGAAGTACAGAGCGAGGCGGATCATGTGCTTTGCAATCTCAATACGCGTGATGAATATTTCAAATACCTTCAAACAGTTTCTGCATGAATGATCTTTCAGCAGAGTTACAGAAGGCAGGCACCGATCCACGGGAGTCTGTGCTTTGCATTATTGTAGGGAAGAAAGGAAGCACGCCCCGGAAAGTGGGTGCAAAAATGATTGTGTTTGAGGACGGCAGCATACGGGGAACCATCGGAGGCGGGGCGCTGGAGGAGCACGTGATACGGGAAGCCATTGAAGTGATACGAAACGGGGAGTCCCGAACGAGCAGACATGATCTTCTGCACCAACACGGCATGTGTTGCGGCGGCACGGTGGACGTTTACATGGAGCCGGTTCAGAAACCATTGCGCCTGTATATCTTCGGAGCAGGGCACACCGGAAAAGCACTGGCCCATCTGGCAGTCCGTTCGGGTTTTGATGTTTACCTGGCAGATAACCGTTTTGACTACCTGCACGCGGTGGAAGAACCCGGAGTGAATAAAATGAATATTTTTTATGATCACACCCTGGCCTCACTTCCTTCCGATGAGCGCACATATGTGTGCATTATGACCCATGATCACACTTCCGACAGGGAAATCCTGTTTCAGTTCCTGAAGAAAAAAACAGCCTGGCTTGGCATGATCGGAAGCCGGAGAAAATGTGAGGTCACGCGGAAAATGTTTCTGGAAGCGGGGATCAGTGAAGTACAACTAAACAGAGTAGAAATGCCCGTGGGTATCTCCATTGGTGCGGAAGGACCGGAGGAGATCGCCGTAAGTGTGATCGCCCGGCTTATTGAAGTGAAGAACAAAACAAAAAAATGGAAAAAAGAATTGCGGTAATCACCGGAGCCGGTAATGGAATTGGCCTGGCGATCCTCCGGCGGCTGATTGAAGATGGCTATGAAGCCGTGGCCGTGGATATTGACGCGAAAGCGGGAAAGAAGCTCCTGGCATCCTTCGGCAAGAAGGACCTTCATTTCGCCAAAGCGGATATCGGTAAGGAAAAAACTGTAAAGGCGCTGTTCAGGGAAATAGTAAAAAGATACGGGAGGGTGGACGCGCTGATAAACAATGCCGGAATTATCCGTGACAACATGATCTGGAAAATGACTGCTGAAGAGTTTGATGCTGTGCTTGATATCAACCTGCGCGGCACCTGGCTCATGTGCAGGGAAGCAGCATCCGTGATGAGAGAGCAGCAGTCGGGGCGCATCGTGAACATCGCCTCCAGGGCCTGGCTGGGCAATGCCGGCCAGTCGAATTATTCCGCTTCCAAGGCGGGTGTAGTGGCACTTACCCGTGTGCTTGCGCTGGAACTGGGGAAAAACGGAGTACTTGTGAATGCGGTGGCTCCGGGACTCATTGACACACCGCTATCTAAAAAGCTGAAACCCGAAGTAAGGGAAAAGCTGATTCAGGCCCAACCTACCCGGAGCATGGGAAATCCGGAAGATGTGGCACAGGCGGTATCCTTTCTTCTTCACGAACAAACCCGATTCATCACCGGGCAAACCCTGTACGTAGACGGGGGTAAGTCCATTGGTGCCGGAATCTGAAACCTATCTCATGAAACACATTAAAGTTAAGATTAACGGAAAACAATACGATCTGCTGGCCGCGGAGCATGAAATGCTTTCGAGCCTGATTCGTAAGAAGGCCATGCTGACCGGAACCAAAGAAGGCTGCGATCAGGGAAGCTGTGGAGCGTGTACGGTTCTGCTCAACGGCAAGGCTGTTCTCAGCTGCATCACCCCTGCGATGCGCTGCAACGGTGCTGAGATTATTACCATCGAAGGCCTGGCAGAAAACAGCAGTCTTCACCCCCTGCAAAAAAAGTTTGCCGAAAAAGGTGCCGTTCAATGCGGATTTTGCACACCCGGTATGGTGATGACAGCCCTGGAATACGTTGAGAAAAATCCGACACCCACTCCGCTCGAAGTAAAAGAAGCCTTGTCCGGCAATGTCTGCCGCTGCACCGGCTATAAGAAAATTGTGGAAGCAGTACTTGAATATGCCAGAGAAAAACAGGCAGGCAAAGGTGAAAAGCAGAAGCCCCGCGTGATTCCGGGAGGAATCGGCGTACCGCGGCCGTATATCGAAGTAGAGAAAAAGGTCAGCGGCACGGCACGGTATGCCGATGACATTCACACGCACGATGCCCTCCATTGCAAATTTCTCCGCAGCACGCATCCGCATGCTCATATTGAAAAACTGGATATCAGTGCTGCGATGAAAATGCCCGGCGTACAGTACATCGCCACAGGACGGGAGCTTCCGATTCGCTTCGGGGTGTTACCGATTTCGCAGGACGAGACCGCCATGGCAGTTGAAAAGGTACGGTATACCGGAGAGATCGTAGCCGCAGTAGCCGCAGACACAGAGGAAATCGCTGCGGAAGCCATAAAAAAGATTAAAGTGACCTATCGTCCGATCACGGCATTCCTCAATATTGATGAATCTATAAACGATGCAGGTGAATCAGAAAAAATTCACAGCCACACCAAGTTTAATAATAACATTCATAAAAAGGCTGAGCTCCGGTTTGGAGATCAGAATGCCGGGTTGGCGGCCTCCGACCGGATAGCAGAAATGTCATTCGACTTCGAAGGAGTTAATCATGCATTTACCGAACCACATGCCGCCACAGCCTGGTGGGATGAGGGTGGCCTCACCATTATCACTGCAACGCAGGTACCCCACTATCTGCACCGGGCACTTGCAAAAGTACTGGAAGTGCCGCTCACCAGGGTGCGGGTGATCAAGCCAATAGTGGGAGGAGGATTCGGCGGAAAGAGCGACCCATTCCCACATGAAATAATCATCAGTCATCTTGCGCGCAAAACCGGGAAACCTGTGCGTGTACGACTCACACGGGAGGAAGTATTTCTGACCAATCACGGACGGCATCCGTCGCGCATGAAAGTGGCCATGGGAATGAGTCTCAAGGGAGAAATCAAAGCGCTGGATGCACAGATTGAGATTGACGGCGGTGCATACGGAAGTTTCGGAGTGGTGACCAGTTATTATAACGGCGTTTTACTGCAGGCACCTTACAAGATCGACAATTTTGGATTCCGCACCTTCCGGGTGTATACCAACAAACCTCAATGCGGAGCAATGCGCGGCCATGGAGCCGTCAATTCCCGGTTCGCAGTTGAAAGTCTGATGGATCAGCTGGCCAGTGATCTCAGCATCGATCCCTGTGAACTGCGTATGCGGAATTTTATAAGCGGCAACTCTACCACTGTAGGTCAATACCGCATCACTTCCAACGGAAGCCAGGAAGCACTCAAAACAGTGATGGAAGGCTCACAATGGAAAAAACGCTACGGCAAAATGCCGGAAGGAACCGGAATGGGTGTAGCCTGCGGATTTTTTATCAGCGGAAGCGCGCTTCCCATCATCTGGAATGAACTGCCGCAAAGTGTGGTGCATCTTAAAGTAGATTTTGATGGCCGGGTGGTGGTGTCTTCCGGTGCCAGCGATATTGGACAGGGCAGTGATACCATGCTGGCCATGGTGGTAAGCGAGGTACTGGGCATTGATTTAGAAAAAACCGCTGTGCTTGCCGCCGACACCCTGCTGACTCCCGTTGACATGGGAAGCTATTCCAGTCGTGTAACATTCATGGCCGGAAACGCAGCAAGAGAAGCGGCAGAGAATCTGCGCAATGAAATCGCCCATGCAGTAGCCAAAAAATTCCAGCTGCCTGTTGAAGAGATTGTTTTTGCTGACAATATGGTCTGCAGCAACGATCGAAAGGTGAAGATGACCTGGGAGGAAGCCATTGCTGTGGCTACGGCGGGACGGGGAGCACTCACAGTGAGCGGAAAGTATATCTCCCCGAAACTTGGCGGTGATTTTAAAGGCGCCGGTGCCGGACTGAGTCCCTCCTATTCTTTCGGGGCCTGTGTGGCCGAAGTAAAAGTGGATCTGGATACGGGCATCGTGAAGATTCTTAATGTTTGGGGAGCCCACGACTGCGGAAAGGCGCTGAATCCGCTTGCCGTAGAAGGACAGCTGGAAGGCTCATGGCATATGGGAATCGGTCAGGCTCTATCAGAGGAGATGAAATACCACAATGGCTTGTTGCTCAATAATAACTTTCTTGACTACCGCATACCGACCTCGCTTGACACACCTGACATCCATACACACATCATAGAAAGTCAGGATCCGGAAGGACCCTTCGGAGCAAAAGAATGCGGGGAGGGAGCTCTGCATCCGGTTATACCCGCCGTAGCGAATGCCATCTATAATGCCACCGGTGTCCGGATTACGCGGCTTCCGATTTCTCCGGAAGATATTCTCAGCAAACTAAGAGAAAAAAATTCACAGAATCCGATCTTAGAAAAAGCCTGATATGAGTCAAATAAAAACATACCTGACCCCTGTGCGTATTGAGGACGCCGTTCAAATGGCACATGAGAATGAATCTGATTTCAGATTCATTGCCGGCGGAACAGATGTAATGGTCAATAAGTTTCAGGGGAATGATGACACACGTTGCCTCATCGACATCACAGGTGTGGAGGAAATGCGGCAGATTCAGAAAACCGGTAAAAACCTCAAGATCGGATCGGTGGTTTCCCTTGAAGAACTCACCCGCCATCCGGAGATTGCCGCTAATGCCCCCTGGTTAAGTACCGCTGCGGCCGCTATTGCCAGTCCGGTGATCCGGAAAACGGCAACGGTTGGCGGAAATATTCTATGTGAAAACCGGTGTATTTTCTATAACCAAAGTGCCTGGTGGAGAGAAGCCGTAGGATTTTGCCTGAAATGCGAGGGAGATATCTGCATCGCTACCGGCGGCGCAAAAAAGTGCTTTTCACGCTTCGTTTCAGACCTGGCCATTCCGCTGATCAGCGTGAATGCGTCCGTAGAAGTGATTGAGTACGGAAGCAGTTACATTACCCCACTGGAAGATATTTATACCGGTGACGGACTGAAACCACACCACTTCAAAAAAACATCACTCATCAAGTCCATTCATATTCCGGCTCCGGAGGGAACAAAGGTTATTTTTAAGAAACTGAGAAAGAGGGAAAGCATGGAGTTCAGTTCTCTGACAACGGCCGTTGCACTTCAGCGTACCGGAAAAATAAAGCTGGTTCTGGGAGGCGTTGACCCCCGCCCCATCAGTGTTGAGGGGGTTGCCACAGAAAAGGATGAGCTGCTATCCGCAGTGCTCAAAAAAGCACGTATCGTGGACAATGATGTATTCAGCAGGGATTACCGCAAAAAAATGATCAGCGTTTTTATACAGCGAAGTTTTCATGAAATTGGACTTCTATGAATCATGATCCCGTACAATACCTCATGGATGAGCATGATATCATCCTGAAAGCGGTAAACACCCTGAAAGACCTGATTCGTTCACAGGAAAAGGATGAGCTGAAGGGAAACTCACTGCAAACACTGATCCTGTTCTTTCGCGAATATGCAGACCGTTATCATCATCACAAAGAGGAGGAGTTATTGTTTCCACTCTTAGGAGAAACTTCTCCCCTTCTGGAAGACGGCATCCTGAAGGAAATGCTGGAGCAACATGAGACCATGCGGGAAATGATGCGGGAAGCCTCCGCGAAGCTGCACAACGGAGATCTTTCCGGCGCACAGCAAAGTCTCGCGATTTACTCGGAAGCCCTGCTGGATCATATTGCTGTTGAGAACGACGAATTGTTCCAAATCGCAGCATCGCAACTCAGCAGCTCAGAGAAGGAAAAAATGTACTTCCGGTTTGAAGATATTGACCGTGAACTGGGAGAAACGCAAAAGCAGGATCTGGTACGTCAAATGGAACTGCTCGCCTCAGCGATCAGTCGGTAAGATTGGCGATGTGAACCAATGCATGGAAATCCAGAATACGGATCTTTTTTCCCACAATCTCAATGACCCCATTCTTCTGAAATTCCGATAATACCCGGATGGTGGTTTCTGTAGTTGTTCCCGCGATGGAACCAATGCTTTCCCTGGTGAGCACACAATTGAAAGTCGAATTGTCCGGCTCCAGTCCGATAAAATCTTTCAGCACCAGTAAAGTTTCCGCAATTCGCTCTTTCACATGTTTCTGGATCAGGTTCAGCGCTTTTTGCTCGGCTGCTTTTAAATCATTCGACAAGAGCCGTATTATCTGCTCGGCCAGCACCGGATTGCTTATTATCTTTAATTGAAAGGCGGACTTTGAAAAAAAACAGATCTGAGAATCCTCCAGTGCCGTGGCTGAAGCATGATAATGATCGTTGCTGAGAATGGCCCTGTAACCGATCACATTACCCTTCCGTGCCAGGCGAAGGATCTGCTCTTTCCCATCCTGTCCAAGTTTATGAATCTTTACTTTACCGGAATAAATGCAATAGAGACCCTGAGGATGATTCCCCTCATAAAAAATCATTTGGCCCTTCTTGTAATTGATCACAGTTTTCCCTTCCGACAAGGCCCCGAGTTCCGGCTTGGAAAGGGCGCAGAAAATGGACTGATGCGCTGATTCACAGCGGTCACAGGGTGGTATGTCCTTCAGAAAAACACTAGGCACGTCCAGGGCATTTGGTGGCACTAAGTTCCGTTATAATAACCCCTAAAAATATGACTTTTCTCAGGCTATGGCCTAGCCCGGATTCAGGGGGGCGAACTCTGAGGTGAAATGCCTCAGAAACTTCGGCTCGCGGATTATCTTGTAACCTGCTGTTTTTCCCTTACTTCTGAGCAGATTTCCGAAAACCTCGATAACGTATTCGATATGGCTTTGAGTATAAACCCGGCGGGGTATGGCCAGCCGGACCAGGTCCATCGGCGCAGGGATGAGCTGACCCTTCGGATCATACTTCCCAAACATCACTGAACCAATTTCTACCGATCGTATACCGCCTTCCAGATAGAGTTCGCATACGAGTGATTGTCCCGGGTACTCATGCACAGGAATGTGGGAGTAAAAAGCCCTGGCATCCACGTAAACGGCATGGCCCCCGGACGGCCTCATTACAGGAACGCCCATCTGATGCAGTTTCTCACCGAGGTAAGCTGTGCTCACGATCCGGTATTGAAGGTAATGCGGATCGAACACTTCTTTCAGACCGATCGCGATGGCTTCCATATCTCTGCCGGACAAACCACCATAGGTGGTAAATCCCTCGGTTATGATCAGCAGGTTTTTACATTTTTCTGCCAGGGTTTCGCTTCGCAGGGTGAGAAATCCGCCCATGTTCACCAACGCATCCTTCTTCAGACTCATCACGGCAGCATCGGCCAGAGAGAACATTTCCTGCGCAATGGCTTCATAGGATGAATTAGCGTATGCCTTTTCTCTCTCCTTTATGAAGTAGGCATTTTCCGCTACGCGGCAACAATCCAAAATAAAAAGCACGCCAAACTTTTTACAAATCGCTGCTACTTGCTTGGCATTTTCCATGCTCACGGGCTGCCCACCGCCACTGTTGTTTGTGACGGTAAGTATAACTCCGCCGATATTTTCCGCACCCCGCGCACGAATCTCTGACTCCAGCTTCGTACTATCCATATTCCCTTTGAAAGGATGGATCTCCTGGGGGCGAGATGATTCCGGCACTGCAATATCCAGTGCCTCCGCGCCGGTAAATTCAATATTTGCACGTGTAGTATCAAAATGCGTGTTGCTTAAAAAGCATTTTCCTTTCCCACCCAGTACCCCGTACAGAATCCGTTCCCCTGCCCTGCCCTGATGCGTAGGAAAAATATACGGCATCCCGGTAAGCTCCTTAATTGCTTTTTCCATCTTTTGCCAGCTGCGGGCGCCGGCATAGGATTCATCACCGTTCATAATACCCGCCCATTGCCCGGAACTCATGGCGGAAGTTCCGCTGTCTGTAAGAAAATCTATCATCACCTGCTCCGACTGAAGAAGAAAGGGGTTATAGTGGGCCTTCGCGAGATACCCTTCACGCTCCGAACGGTTAGAAATGCGGATCGGTTCCACCATTTTGATCCTGAACGGCTCAATAATCGTTTTATATTCCATGCTCAGTTGATTTCCAAATTTTCTTCCCCCCTGTCAGCGGGGTGTTGTCTGTCATTTTAATCCAGTCAGGACGTATGATCCACAGCTCGCCGGAAAACGCGCGCGCGAAAGGATAACGTCCGTAATAAGTGGATTGTGCTCTTTCCTTCTCCATATCCCTGGCAAGACTAAGCATTCCCGTGAACTGAATTCCTTTAATGATTCCCGGTAAACGGTTCTTCTCTACCACCGTTCCTGCCACCTGTGCATGCTTCAGGCCAACCTGTATATGATGCGTATGCAATTCCGATTTGAAAATTAAATACCCTGTTTCTTTCTGAAAGGCATAAAAACAGGAAGCGGCATAGGGTCGTCCGTCGTCCGACAAGGCAATCGTTAACTCACCCTGCACCGCCAGGAAGGAAATAATCTCCTTATCCATGGACAGGGTTTTTGCAGTTTCCACCGCCTGAAATTCCTACTCCTTCTCATATTCAGCAATGACACCGGTCATTCAAAAGGCCGAAAAACTGACAAGCATCAGGTTTTACTTTGTGTCCGGGGGCAGAATTTTGACCAATGTCATATCCTGCCACAAAAGGTCATAGGAACTTTGCGGGTCATGGGCAAAATCAGGATCCGGAAGCTCTATAAGTTTGAGGCAGCGCATTGTTTACACGGGCATGATGGTCCGTGCAAGAATATTCATGGTCATTCTTACCGGCTGAAGGTGGTGTTAGGTGGCGAACCCAGAACGGAGCCCGGGCATCCGAAGGATGGAATGCTGATTGATTTTTCTGAACTTGACCGGCTGATAGAAGGGTCGGTGCTTGCGCTGTTCGATCACGCCTTGATCCTGAATCAGTCGGATCCACTTGCATTGGGCAACATGGTTCGTTCCGTTGAAAAGGTTATTGTATTTCCCTTCCAGCCCACCTGCGAAAACCTGGTGTGTGAAATAGCCCGGAAACTTCAGCCGCTTTTACCTTCCCATGTAAAGCTGGAGCGGCTTGTGCTTTATGAAACTGCTAACGCTTCGGCTGAATGGATCCCCTGATCAAAAAATACAACGTTGCGGCTCCCAGGTACACGAGCTATCCGACCGTGCCCTACTGGGACAAGCAGGCTCCCCCGGTTGCAGAGTGGATCTTGCGTTTACGAAACTCGTTTGAGATCAGCAACGAAAAGGATGGCATCAGTGTATACATTCATCTTCCGTTTTGTGAAACACTTTGCACGTATTGTGCCTGCAACACACGAATAACGGTGAATCATGCCGTTGAGGTACCGTACATCGAAACGCTGTTGCGGGAATGGGAATTGTATCTTGAGGCATTGCCCGGAAAACCGGTTATCCGCGAGATCCATCTTGGAGGAGGCACCCCTACTTTTTTTCGCCCCGCGCATCTGCGCATGCTGATAGAAGGAATTATGCTGGGAGCGAAACATCATCCCGAGGCGGAATTCAGTTTTGAAGCGCATCCCGGCAATACAACCAGAGAGCACCTGGAAACGCTTTATCAGCTTGGTTTCCGGCGGGTGAGTTACGGCATTCAGGATTTTGACATCAAGGTGCAGGATGCGATTCACCGCATGCAGTCTATGGAGCAGGTACGGCAATCGGTAGAAATGGCCCGCCAATGCGGATATACATCTGTAAATTTTGATCTGATTTACGGGCTCCCGTTTCAAACAAGAGAGAGCATACGCACAACGGCGAACCATGTGCTGAACTTAGGACCCGACCGGATTGCTTTTTATTCTTACGCACACGTTCCATGGGTAAAACCCGGTCAAAGAAAGTTCACAGAAAAGGATCTTCCTGCAGACGAGGTAAAGCGTGAGCTTTATGAGATAGGACGGGAATTGTTTCAGAAGAACGGGTATTACGATATCGGGATGGATCACTTTTCTCTGGAACAGGACAGTCTCTTCCGGGCATCCTGCACAGGAAAGCTGCACCGTAATTTTATGGGATATACCCACAATTACACAAGGGTAATGATCGGGCTTGGTGTTTCCTCCATTTCCGACTGTTGGGATGCGTACGTTCAGAATTTAAAAACGGTGGAGGAATATGAGCAAACAGTACTGGCCGGAAAATTTCCTGTTCTCAGAGGACATCTCTTAGACGGGGAGGATCTTGTACTTCGCAAACATATTTTGAATATCATGTGCAGGTTCCGGACCTCCTGGGATCAGTCCAGAGACCAGTGTGAAGTTCTGCCGCTATGTATTGAACGGCTGGTACCACTTGAACGTGACGGACTGGTGCGGCTGGGTCCAAACAGTATGGAAGTAACACTTCGTGGGAGAACGTTTCTCCGAAATATCTGTATGGCGTTCGATGCGAAATTGTGGAGGGCGCTGCCAACTACACAGATCTTCAGTTCCGCAGTTTGATTTCCGTTTCGGAATAAGCAGCCGCATTAAAAGTAAGGGCGTTGAGTCCCTTCAGACCAGAATGAGAAAGTCTCTTTTTCAGCTCATTGTAATACTCCACGCCGGCTGCGAGATTTTCCGTGAAGCCTTTGCGGTCCCGCGGCTCCGACTGCTCCATATAATTCTTGTAGAGAGAAAACTCCTTTTCAAAAAAGTGCGGACGGAGAGGCGATAGAGGGATAGCTTTTCTGCCGTAGATATGATCCACCATTTCCTCCAATGTATAAGTGCCGGAAAAATATGCGAGATTGGGACCGGGGCAAATAGTTACCGCTTCCAGATTATGCGGTACCGGGATATTATTACACAGGAGGGCAGTAACAGAAAGTCCTTCACACAAACATTCCTTTTCCTCTATCTCCCGCATCATATTTTGCTTCTCCGTTTCACTTCCCGTTCCGCTCTGGATTTCCCGGCTCTTCTCATGAAGATACTGACGGGAAGAAACGCAGATGGGTTTATCCGTATATTCTGTGTTGAAGGACAAGAAACGCAGGTAGCACGGACTTCCGGGCCGGCCGGCCTGAATCCGCTCCTTGAGGTTCTTCTGTCCTGAGCTTTTCCGGAAATTATGGAAGGGCACTCCCAGCGGACTGGCATGGCTGATAAAATAATCTTCCGGTTTTGCCGCATTCAGATCAGCAATAGTACCGCGATCGACATTAGTGGCCTCCGGCACCAGAAGAAATGGACTTCCCCAGCCGGTTGAATCTGCGCCATAATATTCGCGCAGCAGATTGTCCTCAGCTGATGTACCAATTCCGCCCTGCACTGAGAGCCGGATGGTTTCATCCTCTGCCAGGGAAGGCTTTCCGAGGGTTTTAAGGGATTCATTACACAAACGGAACAACTCCGACTGAAGCCGCTCTCTTCCGGCAAGAAATTCTTCCAGAATCGGCCCCAGGAGCAAACCGTTGGTTGGAAATGCGTGCCCGCCGCAATTGAGGCCCGACTCCACTCTGAATTCGGAAACCCAAATTCCCTTTTTTGCCAGGAATCTTCCCTGAATATCGGCGGAACGGAAATCACTTACCTTAAGAATGATTCGTTTATTAATTTTCCCGTTCTTATCCGGAAAGAAGTCATCAAAGCCGGTGATGAATGAATACAGCCTGGGGTTCATACCCGCAGAGAGCACCACAGAAGAGCGGAGTGTGCTCATGCCAAAACCTTTGAGTGCGGCTGCAGCCAGTGAATATTCATAGGGGAGCACCTTACCCTCACGGTCGAAGGCCGGGGAGTCGATCTTGGTCATGATATTCACATCGATTGAACCCGGGGTAATAAATTCACGAAGGGCATCCTCTTCCGTTTTCCTCTTATTCCCGGTAAGATCAAGCAAGCTCATAAAGCGCTCGCGCAATTCGTGTCCGGAGGGCAGCATTCTGAAATACTTCATGATTTCCCTTCCCTCTTCGAAGGGTTCCATGCGCAGGCGGTTAAGCTGCTCGTCCACCATCTTTTTTAGAAGGTCGAGGTATTCCCTTACTCTTTTCCAGCGGTGGTCGGGATCTGATCCCGGAATAGGTTCATACGATTCCCGGCGCTGCTCCAGGTAATACTTTCGCATTTGCTCGAGCAGCTGATCCTGAATAATGGACACCACGGAATTGATTCCGAAGCGGGCTACTTTTACCGGTGTATCTACCGTGTAGCCCAAGCCCATTACCGGAATATGAAACGTATGTGGGGAAATCGCCTGCATACCGACCCTGCCTTAAAAAGGGTAATCCTGCAAAGTTAACGGTATTTGTCACATATCTATGTGACAAGTTTTATTCCCTTAGGCCTATCCGCACTTGGAACTACCACAGTTCTTGCACTTTACGCATCCCTCCTCATAAACCAGTCCGTCCGGGCTTTCACATTCGCTGCATCTTCTGTCTGCAGCCTTGGTGCCATCGGGGATGAATTTCTTGAGGGCGCGCTCAACGCCACTTCTCCAGGTATTGATATTTTCGTTATAGAGATGCAGGTTTTCGATCAGATCCACCACATGAGGTAATGGCATACCATGGCGGAGGATGCCTGAAAGCAGTTTTGCATAGTTCCAATACTCCTTATTGAATGAACGGGAGAGACCTTCAATTGTTACGCGGTATCCCTCCTTATCCATGAACTGGAAATCGTACCTCTTTTTTCCATCCTCACCCGAATTCTTGATAATCCATCCTTTATCTACCCAGGATGGGATGCTGAAGGAATCCTCTGCTCTTCCTGTGAAAATCTCGTAGGGGCGGTTATTCAGTATTCCCACCACAGCGATCCACTTCTCGTCGTGGTTCATGAAACGCACAACAGACGCATCCAGTGTTTTGGGGCGCTTCGGGGGACGGGTTTCTACAATTTCCTGCGTGGTTTCCTTCTTCTTTTTATCGGTAGCCACAAGAACGCCACTGCGCGATCCCTCGCGGTAAACGGTGATTCCCTTAAGTCCGTTCTTCCAGGCCTCCATATAGATATCTCCTACTTTTTCCACAGACACATCTTCCGGGAGGTTGATTGTAGAGGAAATAGAATGGGTGGTGTACTTCTGCACCACAGCTTGCAGAAGTACACGCTTTTCCCAATCAATTTCAGGGGCGGTAGATCCGAAATACGGGCTTTGGGAGATGTCCTCCTGCCCGGTTACATCCATCCATGTTTTCACTTTCGGATGATAGACGGTAAATTCCTGCCAGGAGTCTCCCATTTTATCTACAAAATCTACCCGCCCGTTCTTCTCCTGTGGGTTAACCTTGCGGCGGCGCTTGTAGGAGAGCATAAAGACGGGTTCGAGTCCTGAGGACGAACGTGCCAGAATGCTCAATGTGCCGGTAGGAGCCACCGTACTGATGGAAATGTTTCTTCTGCCGTGCTTCATCATGCGCTGGCAGAGTTCGGGGAACTCATCCTGCATCATGCTGATGAATTCAGAGTTTTTCTCGATAGCAGGGCTGAATCCTTCGAATTTCCCGCGTTCGATCGCCATATCAATGGAGCTGTTGAACTCCGCCTCACACTTCGCACGCATGATCTTATCTACTTCCTTGAGGGCTTCATCCGAGTCGAATTTCATTCCAAGCGCTGCCAGGGTATCTCCCAGTGCAGTAAAGCCGAGTCCGGTTCTGCGCCCCTTCTTTCCGGAATTATAGAGAAGCTCCCAGGTTTGTTTCTCCACCATTTTGATAAAGTCGGGTTCAGGATCCTGATCCACTTTGCCGAGGATTCGTTCTACGGCTTCCAGCTCCAGATCAACCAGATCATCCATCAGGCGCTGGGCCTCATAGGTTACTTCAGCGAATTTCTTGTAATTGAACTTCGCCTTGTTGGAGAAAGGTTTTTCTACAAAACTGTACAGATTAATCGCAATCAACCTGCAGCTGTCGCCACCCTGCATGGCAATTTCAGAACAGGGGTTGGTAGAAACGTTCTTGAAACCGGGATACACGGAAGAGGTGGAATAATGATGCTGACGATCCCAGAAGATAAGTCCGGGTTCAGCTGTATTGTGCGCACACTTCACAATCGAGTTCCACAAATCCCTTGCATCAACCATTTTCACGTATTGCGGCTGCTGGGAATCTATCGGCCAGCGCAGCTTGAACTCTTTACCTTCCGCAACTGCCTTCATGAACTCATCGGAAAGGCGAATGGAAATGTTGGCACCCGTAACTTTTGAAAGGTCCTGTTTAACTGTGATGAACTGCTCCACATCGGGGTGAGCGATATCCAGGGTAATCATCAGTGCTCCGCGGCGGCCATTCTGTGCTACTTCGCGGGTGGTGTTGGAGAAACGCTCCATAAATGAAACGGCTCCCGTGGTGGTTCCTGCCGAATTGGACACGCCCATACCGGCCGGACGAAGGGTAGACAGATCCACCCCTACCCCGCAGCGTCGCTTGAACAACTGTGCCATCTGCTGGTCAGTGAAAAATATTCCTCCGTAGGAATCAAATATTTCGGGAAGCACAATACAATTGGAAAGGGAAGCAATCTGGTGGGGATTACCCAACGACGACATCACGCTGCCCTGCGGCACAACATATTTAAAGTCTTTAAATAACTCGTAGATCTTCTTCTCCGTAAGCTCTCCGCGCTCCTGCCCGTATGCAGAAAGATTCTTTATATCGCCATTCAGTGAAGCTTTGGATTTGTATTTCCGCTCAATGCGACCAAACTCGCTGGCCATTCTCAAATGCATATCATCCGGAATGATCTCCAGAAAGTATCCCATGTTGTCTTTCATGGCATACTTATTCATCCAGGTGGTAGCTGCCAGTTCATCTCCGTTAAAATATTCTATACATGCCGCTAAAACCTCTTCATAGGTGTAATGTTGTGTCTTCTTACTTGCGGTTCTCCGTTGCATCTCAGCGGTCAATACTTCCATAAATTCTAATTTTTTTTGGGATTAAGGTTTTTGTGATTTGTTCTGCGACGAAATTAGATCGCAAAAAAATTGGAACGATTTCCAAACTTTTAACATTGCCAAGTTGTTTTGAACAAGTCACCTTCCATATACCCCTTTTAGTATGATAATCATATAGTTACGTATTCACCTCAGTTTACAGGTTTGGGCGTGTTTGCACGAAAACGGACAAAACAAATTGTTTATAAAATTGCTGAAAAAAAAATGAAATTAATGTACGAGGCGTGGATGTGCAGACTTCAGTGATGTCCTTGCGGTAATAAAGCTTGTTGCTTTCTGCGTTCTTTTTCCTCCAGGATCAGCCTCAACTCCCGTCCCATCTGTCCTGCGATTGCGGTGTTCTCTTCCGCTCTCCGGATCAGGTAAGGGATAACGGACTTCACGGGGCCGTAAGGAACGTATTTCGTTACGTTATAACCTTTATCTGCCAGGTTATAGGTAATGTGATCGCTCATTCCATACAACTGGGAGGAGTACACGTTAGGATGGTTATTAGGTATTCCGAGCTCCGCCATCTTCCGCACAAGAAACAATGTGCTGGCCTCATTGTGTGTTCCCGCACACAGGGTAATCAGATCTACATTACGCAGACATATCTCCACGGCTTTATCAAAATCGGTATCTGCTCCTTCTTTGGAAGTGTGGATGGGTGAACGGTAGCCCTTCTCCGCAGCCCGGTTGTTTTCCTTTTCCATGTAAGCGCCCCTTACCAGCTTGATCCCGATTCGGAAATTCCCGGAACGGGCCCGTGCGATCAGGGCATTGAGATATTCCAGCCGATCCCACCGGTACATCTGCAGTGTGGTCAGCACAATGGCCTTCTCTTTATTGTATACCGGCATGAGTTCCTCGGCGATGCGGTCTATGGAATTCTGAATCCAGCTTTCCTCCGCATCAAAGTAGATCGGTACACCCGCTGATCTTCCTGCCTCGCATAGCATACGTATCCGGCCAGTTCCGGTATTCCATTCTTCCAGGTCCTTCCCCGTGAGCGAGGTTCCGTCATTGGCTTTCTCCAAAACCGAAGAGGGCATGAGTCCGGTAAGCTTAACACTGGTATAAGGAATGGCAGGATTCTTCTCGGCACTTTTAATAATGCGTAAAATTTCTTCTCTGGTGCTTTCAAGATCTTCTGTGTTCTCCTCTCCTTCCACTGAATAATCCAGGATAGAACCCACTTTATGACGGTGCAGTTCACTTACTACCGCCTTGCTCTCTTCCAGTGTTTCCCCTCCGCAGAACTGTTCGAATATAGTGCCACGGATTAGTCTGCGTATAGGCATACCCACTCGCAAAGCAAGCCGTGTGGCTCCGGAGAAGAAGCGAACCAAACCCGGGCGGGCCATCAGTTTAAACAGCCATCCGGCCTTCCTCAACTGCCGGTCGTTCCGGGCAACAAAGGCGCGTTGTGTATCATCAAAAGAAACGGGGTCGGACATATTAATCTTCTTTTTTTCTCAGGTACTCAAAAAATTTATCTGTCAGGGGCAATAAAATAATTGCTAAACCGGCAAGGATCCCCAGGCCGGACCAGGCAAAGACCCAAAAAAATGGTCTGGCTCCGTTCATAATTTCTCCGAAAGAAGTTCCCCGCTCAATGATGTGGATTCCTCGGTACACCCCTGCACCGATCAAACTGCACCAGAAAACCAACAGGGAGATCTGCAACAACCAAAAACCAAAGATCATTCGCTTTTTTTCACCTGCATCGTATTCGGAGGGTCCCACCAGTGTTGCCGCATAGGTAAGAGAAGCCATAAGAATCATAGTATTGATACCAATGGAACTGCCCATAGCATGGGCCACCGTTACGTGGGTTCCATGGGTATAGAGATTGATCGCCGGAACGGAGATGGCCAGGGCGAGGATGAGGTTCAAAAACACCCACCACTCGGATGCAGCCAGAAAGCGGGAAGGGAAAAAATGAAATTCCTTCATCGCATCGGTAAGGGTGGCTCTCCATTTATATATGATCCGGGCAAGGATGATCAGTTCTGTCATGCTCACGAAATAGGAAATGTACCTCACCCAGGGCTGATTGGGTACGGTATATAAATGATGTGCCCACCCGAACAAAAGATTGGTGAATCCCAGGAAATACATCAAAAATGCCAGCCGTGAGTTAGCCACCGACCCATCCTTGCGTGTTTGCTCCATCAAAAAAATGGCAGTACCATAGACCAGCATATTCCAGGACCCCACCAGTGCGCCGTAGGCCTTCCACTGCACGGTAAGGTCGCGTACAATATTGTCTCTGAAATAAGGAATGAGCCAGAGGTAGGACTCGGAGAAGGTCAGCAAAAAGAAAATCACTCCGGTTGACCACATCCAGAGATACACCGGCCAGGGTTCTTTGCGTTTACGGATCGTGCGGAAATAGTTCCAGGCAAAAAGAATCCAGGATAAGGCGATGGGTACAGCAAAGGCTACGGGAAACTCCCAGTATTCGCGTCCACCGAATTTCCCGGCCAGGTAGCTCACGCCGATTCCTGCGGCCGTGATCACAAACAGCCAGGCATGGATCTTGGCCAGCGGACGTGAATAGAGTGTGAGCCCGAGGTTTCGTTGTAAGTAAAAGTAGATTCCTCCTACGGAAGCAAGAAAGATCCATCCCACCACAAAAGACACATGGATAGGACGGGTTTTATGAAAACCGATCGCCTCCAGTAATCCCGGCTGAACGAACTGAAATGCCGCTATGGCGCCAAACACGAGCCCAATGAGAAGAGCTACGCAAGCCAGCAGAAAGAATATGACCCCAATCTCCTTTTTCATCTGGATCCGGGTAAAGTAAGGCTGCCGTCCTTTTCAATCACAGCATCGGTGGGCGGAGAGATTCCGGTTTTGTCAACATACGCGAGAAACGCAAGCAATTGCCTTATCTCCTCCTCTGAAAAATCAAAATCCGGCATGCGGGATGAGCCGTTTCGAAGAAATGATTCCGCATAAGCGGGTCCTTTCCCGGCGGCAGATATCACGTTGGTTAAATCCGGTCCCATGTATCCGCCCAAGCCATATAATTGATGACAGGCGATACAATTCCGTTCCTGAAATTTCAATTTCCCGGATTTCGCGTCCTCCGTCAGCATCTCCATACCTCTTTCTTCCCCCGCTCCGCTCTCGTAAACCATCCAGGAATACACACCGAACGTCCCCACAAGGGAATAAAAAATTAAACGCCGGACTATAATTTGCATAGCAATTCTTTCAATAGCGTACCTTCACGCAGGAAACGGAAACGTGTCGACTTTAAAGCGACTAAATTAGGGATTTTTGCCTGTTATGAACTACATGATCAGTGTTGAATTTGCCCGGGAACTCATCCTCGAAACCTGCCGAAGCGGCAAACGGATAGCGGTACCCGCTCAAAAGGCTCTGGGCTTCGTGCTTGGAGAACCCGTTTCTGCTCCTGCATCACTGCCAGCTTTTGACCAGAGTGCCATGGACGGATATGCCTTTCGTATAGACGATCTTAAGGAGCATAAAACCCTGCGCCTGGCCGGCATTGCCGCTGCCGGAAAAACCAAAACCGTTAAAGTAAGTAAGGGAGAGGCTATAAGGATATTTACAGGCGCAGTAATTCCACCGGGAGCTGATACGGTGGTGATGCAGGAAAATACCGAAGTCATTAACGGGGTACTGAGTATCCGTGTTATTCCTCCACGGGGCGCAAACATCCGTTTGGCAGGATCCCAGATCAAAAAAGGGGAAGTAGCCCTCCCGACCGGAACTTTACTGGGTCCGGCGGCCATTGGTTTTGTTGCTTCAATGGGAATTACCAAACTGAAAATATTCGCCCGGCCGCGAATCCATATATTGGTGAACGGGAACGAACTGAAACGAAGCGGAGTTAAAATTAAAAAAGGAGAAATCCATGAATCCAACTCCCTAATGCTCGAATCCGCCTTGCATGAAATGAATGTACGGGATGTTAAAAAAGAATTCTGCCCTGACAATCCTGTTCTCCTGCTGAAAAAAGTAAAAAAAGCACTTAAAGAATGTGACATCCTGCTCCTGACCGGAGGAATATCTGTGGGAGATTACGACTTCACGCGGAGTGTGCTGCAAAAGGCCGGTGTGGATGAAGTATTTTATAAGGTGAAACAAAAACCCGGTAAACCCCTTTGCTTCGGCACAAAAAACAAGAAACTCATTTTCGCTCTGCCCGGAAATCCAGCCGCCGCGCTTACCTGCTTCTATGAATATGTTAAACCCGCAGTGTACCGGGTGATGGGACTCCCCTCTCCGCCACTTCCGGCCCTGCGTTTACCCCTGATCGGGTCCTATTCTAAAAAGAAGGGACTTACGCATTTCCTCAAAGGAATTCACGACGGAAAACAAGTCCGGCTTACGGTAGGCCAGGAATCCTTTATCCTAAGAAGTTTCGCCGAAGCCAATTGCCTGGTTTGTATCCCCGAAGACTGTGAAACTGTTTTGGAAAACGCTGATATTGAAGTACATCCACTATAGTAATCACCTGACTGAGGTCATTTTTTTTATTCCGTAAAAAGAGGGAAATTTATCTGATGGAATCAAAGTACCGTGTAAACGGAAGTATTTGGATTGAAGGAAAACACGGTGCCTTTATCGGGCACGGTCGGGTTTTGCTTCTCGAAGGAATTCAAAAATTTGGTTCCATTACAAAGGCCGCACGTGCCATGAAGATGTCCTACCGGCAAGCCTGGGAACTTGTAAACTCTATGAATAAAGAATCGCGGAGCCCGCTGGTAGAAACAGCTTCGGGCGGAACCGGAGGTGGTGGCACCTCACTGACTCCGGAAGGAAGAAGAGCAATTGCCACCTACAGAAAGCTGAACGATGAATTTTCCCGGTTCAGGGAAGATCTTACCCGCGATCTCAAGCTTTGATTTTTTTTCATGTGCGTTATTCTTAATTATATATAACGATGCCATTAAGTGAACTGATACTTTTTACCGTATTGCTTTCCGCAGTGGCGTTTCTCTACGCATCTGTTGGTCACGGAGGCGCGAGCGGCTATCTGGCTCTCATGGCTTTATTCGGCTTTAGCACCGTTGTTATGAGATCCTCGTCATTGGTGCTCAACGTACTGGTGTCCTTTATTGCTTTCCTGCAATTCTACCGCGCCGGATACTTCCGGTGGAGACTACTTCTTTGGTTCGCACTGCCGGCAGTGCCGGCGGCTTTTCTCGGGGCAATGGTAGATGTGGACGATCAGTTATATAAACGCATCCTTGGAATCATTCTTCTGTTTCCGGTACTGCGGCTTCTGGGTCTTTTCGGGAAAGAGTCGGAAGAACAGAGAAAGGTGATTGTTCCCGTAGCGCTTATCCTTGGTGCAGGAATTGGGTTTTTGTCGGGGATGATTGGCATCGGAGGAGGAATAATTCTTTCGCCGGTGATTCTATTCTTGCGTTGGGGAAATTTAAAGGAAGCCGCCGCGGCATCGGCCTTATTCATTTTTCTTAATTCGCTGAGTGGGCTTGGTGGAATGATGGTGAAGGGCTTTGATCCTGATCCTTATCTGTGGATCTGGGTTGGAGCTGGTGTGCTGGGAGGAACGGCCGGTGCCTGGTTCGGGAGTTCGGTTGTTAATAAGAAAATTCTGAAGGGGTCGCTGGCATTGGTTCTGACTGTGGCCTGTTATAAACTGCTAACCATATAATGAATCCGAACACTGAAATCACGGGAATTGTACTCGCCGGAGGGAAGAGTTCAAGAATGGGTCGCGACAAGGGACTCATAGAGGTGAACGGCACTCCCCTCGTTTCGCGTGCGATTTATCTTCTACAGAGATACTGTGGCAGTGTAATAATCAGCAGTGGAAATTCAGCGTACGACCGGTTTGGAGCACCCCGAATTGTCGATGAAATTCCCAATATGGGCCCTGTTGGCGGCATGATCAGCTGCATAAAAAAAACAGAAACACCATGGCTGCTGTTTCTGGGATGTGACATGCCATTGCTCGATGGAGAGGTGCTGGATCTGCTGGTTGCTGCCCACCGGGAAGAGAAGGATGCGGTAGTGATCCGTCATAACGGAGAAGCGGAACCACTTTGCGGCCTTTATTCCCGGAAAGCACTGCCCCACTTTGAAGCTGCATTACGCGGGGAAAATTATCGCCTGAAGGATATTCTGAATAAACTCAAAACGCAATTTATTGATCTTCCAACACCTATCTTTGTACGTTCCTTCCGGAGCATGAATACTCCGGATGAGTTCCGGGTGATTGAAACACTGATATCATGAGTTATACCGTACGCTTCTTCGGAAAGATTGCCGACCTCACCGGCTCAGCGCAAACGCAGATGCCGTTCGCGACCGGATTGCAGGAATTGATCCTGGAACTACAGAAACAGTATCCTGCTCTTCAGGGACAAACGTACCTTGTAACCGTAAACCGGCAGGTCAGGGATATAGAAGGCGGACTAAACCCGGGCGATGAGATTGCTCTCTTACCTCCTTTTTCCGGTGGATGATGCTTAACAAAGATCAAATAGAGCGCTACAGCCGGCACTTGTTACTGGAAGGAGTCGGCACGGAAGGACAGGAGAAACTTTGTTCCTCCCGTGTGCTCATTATAGGTGCTGGGGGCTTAGGCTGTCCGGCCGGTTTATATCTGGCGGCGGCAGGTGTGGGAAAAATCGGAATCATTGACTTTGACCGCATAGAAATAAGTAATCTTCAGCGACAAGTACTTTACCGCACCTCCGATACAGGCTTGTCGAAGGCATTGAAAGCAGGCGAGCGACTTTCCGAACTGAATCCCCTTATTCGTATTCAGGTCTATGACCGCAAACTGGATACCGCTGCAGCGCTTGAACTGTTTCCTGAATACGATGTGATTATTGACGGCAGCGATAATTTCAGCACACGCTACCTGGTAAATGACGCCTGTGTACTTACCGGCCGCCCGCTGATCTATGGTTCCATCCATCGTTTTGAAGGACAGCTTTCTGTTTTCAACGCTCTTTTACCTGATGGTACGCGCGGACCCACTTACCGTTGTTTGTTTCCAGAACCACCTGCACAGGGCAGCATTGGCAACTGTTCTGAAGTTGGTGTACTCGGCACACTGCCGGGAATGATCGGTACCATGCAGGCCTCCGAGGCAATTAAACTCATCACAGGTGCCGGCGAACCACTGAGCGGAAAATTACTGCTGATGAACAGCCTTACTATGGAGTTCACCACACTGCATTTCAGCAGAAAAGCCCATCCCGCAATCAGCCGGGAACATTTTTTGAGAACGGATTACGATCTCGCGTGCGGCACAACAGAAAAGTCCGGCGATATTTCTGAACTGGAACCGGAAGAACTTTCCCGCTTGCTTGAAAACAGAACGGAATTGTTTATAGTGGATGTGCGCGAACACGGGGAACTCCCGGAAGATGAAGGACTGGCGGATGCGCGCTGGCCCCTTTCAACACTGGAAGGCGCCGGCAATACTGTTCCGGAAGATAAACAGGTTATCCTGTTTTGTAAGAGCGGCATCCGAAGCCGCAAAGCTGCCCGTATTCTTGGCCGGCAAAGCAAACTATCCACCCTTTACAGCCTGCGTGGAGGAATCCTTGCCTGGCTGCAAAATAATATGAGCTGAAATGACCAAAGAACCAAAAAACGTGTTCCGCGATGGACCCATCGGAACTGCATTCATTGCAGACAGCATCGCCAAGCATAGCGTAAAGACAAGCATTGGAGGGCATTCCATTTTTCTGGGACAGGTACGTGCGGATGTCATCGGAGGCACACCGGTGCGTGCGATTGAATATACTGCATACACGGAAATGGCCAATGAAGAAATGCACCGCATACGGGAGGAAGCTTTCCGAAAGTTTGAATTAACGTGCATGCACATCTATCATAGCCTTGGGACGGTAAAAGCCGGAGAGATCTGTCTTTTCGTGTTTACCTCCTCCCCTCACCGTGCGGCGGCTTGCGATGCCTGCCGTTGGATCGTTGAGGAGATAAAAGCCAAGGCTCCTGTATGGGGAAAAGAAATTCTGGAGGATGAAAGCAGCGTTTGGAAAAAAGAAAATCAAAATTTTACTGCACATGGTTGATATCACACATAAACCTACCACGCTTCGGCACGCAATCGCCACTGCTACACTGAAAGTAAGCAGGCAGGAAACCATCGATGCCATCCGGAATAAAACCGTTCCCAAGGGAGATGTTTTTGAAATGGCTAAAGCAGCGGGTTTGCTGGGAGTAAAGAAAACCAGTGACTTGATTCCCGATTGCCATCCGCTACCCGTAGAATTTGCGGCCGTGAGGTATTCCGTTGAAGGCTTATCCGTAGTGATTGAAATGGAAGTAAAAACTATCTATCGCACCGGGGTGGAAGTAGAAGCGATGCATGGCGTTTCAGTGGTTGCCCTAACCATGTACGATATGCTCAAGCCGATTGATAAACAGATTGAGATCACCGGGATACGGCTTCTGGAAAAAAAGGGAGGGAAAACAGACTTTACAGATCAGTTCCGTAAAGACCTTAAAGCAGCCGTAATTGTCTGTTCTGATACCATCTCCAAAGGAAAAAAAGAGGACAAGGCGGGTAAAGCCATCATGGCTTCTCTGGAAAAGAACGGTGTCACCGTCAGTCACTATTCGGTGATTCCCGATGAAAGCGACATCATCCGAGACACATTAAATGCACAACGCGCCTCCGGATTTGACCTGGTTATATTCACCGGGGGAACCGGTCTTTCTCCCCGGGATGTGACTCCCGAAGCAATACGGCCTTTACTGGATCGCGAAATACCCGGCATTTCTGAGGCCGCCCGGAATTATGGGCAGGATCGCACACCTTACTCCATGCTTTCCCGGTCAGTGGCAGGTCTCTGCGGAAATATGCTGGTGCTCGCTCTGCCTGGTTCAACGAAAGGTGCTCGTGAGACAATGGATGCATTGTTCCCTTCCGTGCTCCACGTCTTCAGAATAATGGAAGGTGCTCAACACTATCAAAATGGCTGATCGTTCCGGTCTGAAAAAAAATCTACGCTATCACAGGATCATTGTGATTAGCATTGTGCTTGTCTACATATACTTTCAATATCAGTACAGTGCCGGGAGTTGGAATCACGAGAACGGACAACCGAAAGTAGTGGGAAGTAAAATGAACGGAAAAGATGAAGGGCTTTGGATCTGGTTCTACGCTAACGGGAAAAAACAACTGGAAGGAAATTTTCAGTCCGGCCGGCGAGTGGGTCTCTGGACCTCATGGGACAGCCTGGGTAACAAAGTCACGGAAAGTCATTATAACGACGACAAACTGAATGGCCTCTTTGTAAAGTATTACCCCGGCGGCCGGAAGGAGCAGGAATGCCAATACAAAAACGATATTCTTACCGGGCCGTGTACAAATTACAGGCAGGACGGTTCCCGTATTGAAAGCCAATAAACCAGGTTAGTCCGGAAGTTCGAACTCCGTTTCCCACGCTTCGTTCGTGTTGAGCCGGATGAGCTTTACCTTTAGAAATGCCTCGTCTCCACGTTTGTGATAGAACCGGTCTGTTACCTTGCTCTCACCGGCAGCATCCTTCTCTTCCTGCACACGGATTACATCACCGATCCGGGGCATAAACGGATAGCGGATACTCAGCTTTTCATCTTCCGTTACTACCAGTCCCATACCCGTTTCAAACAGAATTTCCTCGAATTTCTCTGCAAAAATCTCATCATTGACTTCTTTCTTCGCCTCCGGCTTCAGATGTGTACACCAGTGGGTGAACCGCTTAAGCGCCTGTTCACGCAAAGCCTCCCGTATATACATAGGGAACGGGGAACGGATATGGTCATGATCACGAAACCAAAAATCAAATGCGGCTTCGGTAAGATCGGGGGTATCGGCAACGGGGTCCATCAATTTACCGGATCAGGGGTTTAAAAGTTTCTTCTCAAGCTCAATCGCCTTTGGGAACAGAATATTGTTTTCAAGATGTATGTGCTGGTGCAGGTCATCCGTGAATTCTTTCAACTTCGCAAAACTCACACGATAGGTGTTGCATGCATCCGGAGGAGGATTAAACCCGGAAGAGAGCTTCTCAATATGATCCATTACATCTCCTACCAGCTCATGTTCCATCTCCATCATCCGTATTGGATTGGCAATGGTTCCAAAACCGGGAGGTGAAACCTGTGTTCCCGCCTTTTCCGCTTCCACCAGCACCTTAATGTATGGAAAAAGAATATGCTCCTCCTTCATCATATGCCGGTTCAACTCATCCACAGCTTTCAGGAAATCATCTGCGATCTCCTTCACCTCCGGATGCTCTCCTCCATGCACCTTTGAAACTTTTTGGGTGTATTCGTACAAGGTGGGAATAGTGCGCACAACATATTTGTGATGCGTATTAACAATATAGTCCGCCAGAAAATCCAAACCCCACTGATTGTAATCCTGGGATGGAACAACGGGTTGCTGCTCAGCCACCGACAATTCCTTTTCAACCTGGTCCAGCGATATGCCTTTGTCGGAACAAGCTTTCTGTAACTGCTTCTTCCCACCACAGCAAAAATCAAGTCCGTATTTTCTGAATACTTCTGCCTTTCGGTAATCGTTAGAAACGAGTTCCTTTAAGGTACTCTCACCGTATTGACTCATGATAAAGGGTCTTTTAAGAAGACCAAATTTCATACTACTACATATAATCACCTATGACTCTTATCAGCGCAAGCAACCTCAGATGTGATCTCACAGTATGAAAAATATTTCTATTACATATTGATAATCAGATAATTATATTCATGCCAGTGGAAGCCACCTCTTCATTTCATATATTTGAACTTTACACTGCCCATGTTCTTGCGCTGCCTGCTTTCCGGGATTTTTTTCTTCGTCTCATCTGTTATTGTTTCTCAGGTAATTACCAGTCCTGACCAACCGATGCAATCCGGAAGAACGGATCTGCCTCCCCTCCACACCTGGAAGGAGATGGAAAAGGAAAGAACCTTGTATTCACGAAGCTGGCTACTGCCCGACGGAAGAATTGTTTATCAGTACAGCAAACGACCTATTTGTTTTTACGGGAAAGACGGCGGATTATTACCGGTGGATCTTGAAGTGCATGAATGTCCGGAAGGATGGATTATCCCGGCCCAGCAGTTTCCAACCATGGCAGCGAAGGACGGTTCCACTTCCATTTCGGTAGGAAATGGTGCACTGATCCGTTTCAATACCGACTGCCGTATGAACGGAAAAAAAGCATTCGTAGCGCCGGTGCGAACGGGAAAGAATATCCGGTTTAATCAATTCTTTCCGGGAGTGGACAAAGAGATCATTCTCCGGGAAAACGGATTCAAAACAAGTTACATTCTGCATTCACTTCCGGTGATGGAGGGGGAATACATTGAATTTTCTGAAGTGGTGAGTGTTCCCAACGGCCATGTGTTCACCCGGCTGGAGAACGGAGGAAAGGAGGAAAATGGCGGGTGGAGCGGCGATCTGAGTTTACTGAATTCTAAGAACGAAGAGATCGCACGTTTTACTGCCCCTGTATGTTTCGATGCTTCCGGAAAATGGATCACCGGTACCTGGGCACTTGATCTGGGAGAAAATGCCGGAGAGAAGCGGCTGATTCTTCGAATTCCTGCGCAATGGCTGCGCGATCCGGAACGCACGTTTCCTGTGGTGATAGATCCACTGGTGATTGGACCAACCGCAATGTGGACAGGGGGACAGATGCCATCCTGCATTGTTCCGCAATATAATGCCGACAGCATCCAGGTAACCGTGCCAGCAGGAATTTCCATTATCGGTCTCTATGTCACTTCTTCCTATTACGCCAACCCCTTCACTACAGCGGTGATGGCTGACGGGGCATTGCGTTTCCGCAGTTCCTGTGCCACCTCCACTACTTTTACAGTGGCACCCCCGCAGGGAAATACACCCGGCACAGCCTATCTCGACAGTTTCGATCTGAAAAATCCCATGATGTGCTGCATGCAGAATTCATGTTCTACCCGCACGTTCTGGCTGACGATGTTACTGGGAAGAACCCAACCATCCACAGGCTGTAACACCACATACATTCGCTACGATCCCGTAACCACCTCCTGGCCCTTCAGCGCGCTGGTGGTAGGCAGAACTCCGGAAGGATATCTCAATCAGTTTTTAGGACCTTCGGCTCCGATTTGCGGTAACTTGTGCACTATCCAGTGCACCACCTATGTGCGTTACGGTGTACCGCCTTATACCATCACCCACCCCTGGATGCAGAACCCGGTTACGCAGGGAAACACGAATAACGGATGCTCCACCGGGGCCCAACAGGTTTTTCTGAATCTCACGGTCCCCGGTTGTCCGAGGATATGCGACACCACCTCCTCTATTACCATTCCGGCACCCACCGTAACCGATGCCTGCGGTGCCGTAGTTACCGGCTTGCCCACACGCGTACTTCTGCTGAAAGAAGTTCCCGATATCAACGCCAGCCCGATGAATCAGGTGATTTGCTCCGGTGACCCGTTCACTATTGGTCTGAGTAGTTGCATATCGGGTGCAACCAATAACTGGTTGGGCAATAATGAAAGCGGAACCGGCACTATTTCAGATACTCTTTTCAATTCCGGCACTACGGTAAATACCATTCCATTCAACGCCTATGCGACTTATAATGGCTGCAGTTCAGACACCATCCTTCCGACCGTGGATGTGGATCCGCTGCCATTAGGAGATTTTAGTTTCACACCCTCACCTGTTATTGCAGCTGTGAGTACGCAGTTTTCAGATATTTCACAAATCTTCGCCGGAACCGCCACCGGATGGAGCTGGGATTTTGGCGACGGAAATACTTCTACACAGCAGAGTCCAACTCATGTATTCACAGATCCAGGAAATTATACTGTTTGCCTGACTGTAACCACCAGCAACGGATGTGTGGATTCCATTTGCCGGGCAATCGAAGTGATTGCACCGGATGTGCTGCTTCCGAATGTGGTGACTCCAAACAACGATAATACCAATGACGTTCTCTCCTTTATGTATCTTGAAGCCTTTCCCGAAAATAATCTTCAGGTTTTTAGCCGATGGGGAAATCTGATCTTCTCAAAAGAGGGTTACCTGAACGACTGGAGTCCTGAAAAACTCACCGATGGTACCTACTATTTTGTACTGCATGTTGCCGAACTCGGGAAAACCTACAGCGGCTGGTTCCAGGTATTACATTAGGTTTTGAAACACGTGATCGGCTTCCCTGGCGGCAATTCGGTACCCCATGGCCTTATTCAGTGCGATCATAGGAAGATTCATTGCAAAACATTCTGTGCGAACGGAAGGACAATCAGGGAATTGTTCAAGAATTTTTTTCATCATCAGCGCCTTTAAATACTTTGCAAGCCCGCGCCTGCGATAATTCCTGTGAACCCCGGTGATCCGCTGATCGATCTCCATGTGTTCGTGTTTATAACGGATCAATGTTGTTCCTGCTATTTTGTTTTGCGGATCGAACAGTACCAGCTGCAGCTGTTTCATGCCTGCATTCCGGCCCTGTTGCTGGAGGGTCCTGATTATTTCAGCAGATGAACGTAAGACAAGGTCCCCGTCTTCCCGCGGCATATCCTGGACCAGCTGATTGGTCAAACCTGCCATTTCTTCAATGTACTTCTCCTCCAGGTAATCTTGTTCCAGCACAGAAAAACCCTTACTAACATCTTCTCCTTCACGGATCCATTGTTCCAGCTGATTCCGGTTTACATCGCTCAGGTTCAGACGGAATGAAAATCCGCTATTACTTCTTCTTCCGCCTAATTTTTCCTTGAAAGGGATCCAGAACTCCTGCCTGCTTCTCCACACCAGCTCCCGGTGAGCTTTGGTTTTCATTCGCCAGGTCACCATCTCCCACACCTTATTCACCAATTCCTCACCGGCCTCCTCCTGCGGTGCAAAAAGAAAAAGCGTATTGGCCATGCCGTCGGGCATGGTAACGTAACGAAAGTACCCGAAATAGTACCCATCTCTCTCCAGGATTCCCCATAACATATGATCCGATGCCTGAACAGATCCCATCACCTCCTCTTCCAGTTCTGCTGCGTCTGCAGAAGTAAGGGGATCGTAATACAACGCATCCATCTTCCTTCGCAAGGCATAGAATTCGTCCCGGCAGAAAGAGATTTGATTGTCGTGATGTATAAGATGAATTTTCATAAAAAACCCGGATTAGTATGGCTAACCCGGGAGAGCGAAACATAGTAAATCTCTTACTCTGCCAGGATGATCAGTTTATTATTCTGAACTTCTGCCACACCACCGTTGATTTCAAAGATATGTGTAGCACTTTGATTATCCAGAACCTTTACTTTCCCCTTCTTCAGCGAAGAGATAATGGGAGCATGTCTGTTCAGTACCCCAAAAGAACCATCCACACCGGGCAGTGAAACCGATTTCACCTCTCCGGAGAATATCTTTTTATCAGGACTGATTATTTCAAGCTGCATTCTGTTTCATTTTTTGAACTAGGGTATTCCGTGTTAAAGGGAATGCTTAGCGGGTTTCCGCCAGCATCTTCTTTCCCTTCTCGATAGCCTGTTCAATAGAACCAACCAGGTTAAACGCCGCCTCCGGATACTCATCCACCTTACCGTCGAGAATCATATTGAAACCTTTGATCGTATCCTCGATGGAAACAAACACACCCTTCAGCCCGGTAAACTGCTCTGCCACATGGAAAGGCTGTGACAGGAAGCGTTGTACTCGGCGTGCGCGGTGCACTACAAGTTTATCTTCCTCCGAAAGCTCATCCATTCCCAGAATGGCAATGATATCCTGTAATTCTTTATAGCGCTGGAGAATGGCTTTCACACGCTGCGCACATCCATAGTGTTCCTCACCCAGCACCGCGGGAGACAGAATCCGCGAAGTAGAATCGAGGGGATCCACCGCCGGATAAATACCAAGTTCCGCGATCTTACGGCTCAAAACGGTGGTGGCATCCAGGTGCGCGAATGTAGTTGCGGGTGCAGGATCGGTAAGATCATCTGCGGGCACATAAACGGCCTGCACCGAAGTAATAGAGCCGCGTTTTGTGGAGGTGATTCTTTCCTGCATGGCTCCCATCTCCGTAGCCAGTGTAGGCTGATAACCCACCGCGGAAGGCATCCGCCCCAGAAGTGCTGACACTTCTGATCCAGCCTGCGTAAAGCGGAAAATATTGTCAATAAAGAAGAGAATGTCTCGTCCGCCTGATTTTTCATCTCCGTCACGGAAATATTCTGCCATCGTGAGTCCGGAAAGTGCCACACGTGCACGTGCTCCGGGAGGTTCGTTCATCTGGCCAAATACTAAAGTGGCCTGTGATTCGGCCAAACTCTTCATGTCCACCTTGCTCAGATCCCAACCTCCCTGCTCCATACTGTGTTTGAATGCATCGCCGTATTTTATTACGCCGGACTCTATCATTTCACGGAGGAGGTCATTTCCTTCGCGGGTTCGTTCACCAACACCTGCAAATACAGACAATCCTGCGTATCCTTTCGCAATGTTATTGATCAGCTCCATAATAAGAACTGTCTTGCCCACCCCGGCACCGCCGAACAGACCAATCTTTCCTCCCTTTGCATAAGGCTCAAGGAGATCAATGACTTTAATACCTGTGAAAAGCACTTCGGTTGAAGTAGACAGATCCTCGTACTTAGGCGGTTCCCGGTGGATGGCATATCCGCCTTCGTTTGAAATCGTATTAATCCCGTCAATAGCTTCGCCTACCACATTAAAAAGGCGCCCCTTCACTTTGTCTCCTGTAGGCATTTTTATTGATGTTCCTGTGGCCACCACCTTCATCCCGCGGGCCAGACCGTCCGTAGAGTCCATGGCAATGGTTCGCACCGTATCTTCTCCAATGTGCTTCTGGCATTCCAGCACCACTTTCTGGCCCCCTGTTTTTAACACCTCCAGTGCATCCAGAATATTAGGAAGTTTCCCTTCTTCCGTATCAAAACTAACATCAATCACCGGACCGATCACCTGTACGATTCTGCCTGTTTTTTGAGCCATTATCTGCGTAATTAATAAATCGTTAAACCTTGTGAAATTTCCGGGGCAAAAGTAGGATTTTTACCTGCAGAAAAGGAATGCCTGTTGATAATTAATTTTCCTAATTTTGATGTACGGCTCCAGAAGTCTAACCCTCAGGATTTATGACAGTTACCAAGCGACCGAAGAATGATTGGAATGTGCATAACCACAACATATATTGAAGGTTTGGGATGACATAAGTCAGTTTCCAAAAAAGGGAAACGCGGTAGTCACGGCCGGCACATTCGACGGTGTGCATACAGGGCACCGGCGAATTCTGTCGCGTCTGAAGGAATGCGCCCGGGAGGCAGCGGGCGAGACGGTACTGTTGACATTCCATCCCCACCCACGTACTGTATTGTTTCCGGACGACAACGATCTCCGCCTTCTCTCAACACCCGGAGAGCGCAAAGAACTTCTTGAAGACATAGGGCTGGATCATCTGATTATTATCCCCTTCACTAAAGCATTCTCCCGTACTTCATCCCTTGAATTTGTACGGAACGTGCTTGTTAAACGTATTGGGACTAAAAAACTGGTTATCGGGTTCAATCACCATTTCGGCCGGAACAGGGAAGGAACGTTTGAACATCTCCGTGAATTCGGGCCGCTTTACGGATTTCAGGTAGAAGAAATTCCCGCCTTTGATGTTGAAAACGTAGAAGTAAGCTCCACCAAGATAAGGTTTGCCTTGCTGTCAGGGGATATTGCCACCGCTACTACCTATCTGGGGTATCCGTATTTCCTCTCCGGCCATGTGGTGCGCGGCGAGCAAGAAGGGCGAAAACTGGGATTCCCCACTGCCAATCTTCACATCAGTGATCAATTTAAGCTAATCCCGGCCAACGGTGTTTATGAAGTTACGTCTGTACTGGATAAGAAAGCATATCGCGGCATGATGAATATTGGATACCGGCCGACCATGGGTGGGAACGAACTCCGGCTGGAGGTGCATCTTCTTGATTTTGATGGTGATCTGTACGGAAAAACATTGAAGATTGCCTTTCTCCGACGACTGAGAGATGAGATTAAATTCAGCGGACCAGAGGCTCTAAAGGCACAGTTATTGAAAGATAAAAAAGTAATACTTCAGGGATGAGAACCCGTTTGATTCTGTGTATTGCACTTTCATTTGCCGCCTGCCGCGGACAAGCACAGCTTCTTGATTCCATTGAACTGGAAACGGCCTACATCTACACTTCCCTGGAAGAAGCGCTAAAAGAACCGTACAAGGTTTACCGGCTCCACCTGAATAAAAAGAAGCTGACAGTATTTCCGCCTGAGATCTTTCTCTTCGAAAACCTTCAGGATCTGGATCTCAGCAAAAACAGGCTGACGGAGCTTCCCGACAGCCTCGGTAAATTAAAAAAACTGCAGATCCTGAATGTATCCGGAAATAACCTGGAGCTTCTCCCAAAAAGTGTAGGTGAACTCACGAACCTTAAGAAGTTTTATGCAAACAAAAACAAACTAACCGCCTTACCTGCCCATATCGGGAATCTTACAGGTTTGCGTGTCCTGGATCTATGGAGTAATGAGATCGGTTATTTCCCTGAGGACATGAAGAACATGAAAAGCCTTCGTAAACTGGATCTTCGAAATATTCTGATCAATGACGAAACCCAGTCCAAATTGCGTGAATGGCTCCCCAACACAAAAATTTACATGGACCCGGACTGCAAATGCACCGGGGGTGGGTAAAAAATACCGCGTTATTCAAAATCCTTGTATAAAAGGTATTTTTTCCGGATCGCTTTGAATGTTACCAGGTCGGAATGCCAGGTCTTCCGGATTTGTTCTTCACTCCAACCTTGCTCAATCTGTTTCCTTAATTCATCTGTTCCGGCCAGATTCCGGAAATAAGGGTTAAAAAAGGTTTCCTTCTTCGGGCAATTACGATACGTGTGGATAATCCAATATAGATACAGCGCCTTGTTATGACGGATAAACATTTCGCCGTAGAGGCTCACGTCGAACCCAGCGCAGATCTGACCCTTGTAGGGGGGATCCATGCTTGCGCCCTGTTTGGGTTCCGGCAGGAAGGTATGACCATTGGATGGCATACCCGGATAACCGAATTGCTGAAAAGGTCTGTCTGTGCCTCTTCCCACACTCACGATCGTTCCCTCAAAGAAGCAAAGGCTGGGATATAGGTATACGGCGGGCATATTGGGCAGGTTGGGAGAAGGAGGTACAGGCAACTGATAGTATAATTTGTGATCGTATCCTTCGGCGGTGATCACCTTGAGGTCGCATACCACGCCTGCAGTCAGCCATTTCTCCCCATTGATCATTTGGGCATACTCACCTACTGTCATACCGTGCACCACCGGCACGGGATGAAGGCCAACGAATGACTTGCAGCTTTCCTGAAGTACAGGTCCATCAATAAAATATCCGTTCGGATTCGGACGGTCCAGTACGATGAGTTGCTTTTTCTGCTCCGCACAGGATTCCATAACATAATGAAGGGTGGAGATGTAAGTATAGAACCGCACCCCCACATCCTGAAGATCAAAAAGCACCACGTCAATATCCGCGAGGTCTTTCACCTTTGGCTTTTTGTTCTCCTTTCCGTACAGGGATATACAGGGAAGGCCTGTTTTTTTGTCTTTATAATTCTTTACCTCCGCTCCTGCATCTTCCGTTCCCCGGAATCCGTGCTCAGGGAAAAAAATCTTCTTCACATTCACCTTAAGAAGAAGCAGCGAATCCACTAAATGTACCTTGCCGATCCGGGAGGTATGATTGGCTACCACCGCCACCCTCTTACCCTTCAGCATCGGAAGATACACGTCCGTTCGTACAGCTCCGGTTCTGACCTCCTTATCAGTAACCACCTCTTGGGTGGATACCACCTGGTATTGTGAGAGGGCATAAAAGGGAAACAGGCAAAGGAATAGAAACCTCATGTCACGAATTTAGTATTTTTGAACTGCACCTGTACTTCCCTGCAAATTGAATACCGAACATTTCATAGCGCGTAGAATCCTGAGCGGCAAGGCCGGAGGGGTACGCTACTCAAGGCCTATCATCCGGATTGCTATTTTCGGGATTGTTCTTGGTATAGCTGTGGTGATTGTGTCTTTGTGCATAGTCACGGGCTTTCAGAAGGAGATCCGCGACAAAGTGTCCGGATTCGGCTCGCATATACAGGTAAGCGCCTATGACAATAATGAATCCTACGAGCCCTCCCCCATCTCTCTCCATCAGGAATTTGTCTCCGAAATTAATTCCACCCCCGGCATCCGTCATATCCAGGCCTATGCTACCAAAGCGGGCATACTCAAAGCCAACATGGAAAGTGAAGGTGTTGTGCTCAAAGGCGTCGACATGCAATTTGATCCCTCCTTTTTCGCTTCGTGTCTGGAGGAAGGGGAAATACCTGTTTTCGGAGGTAAAGGTACAGCCAGGCAGATGGTCATCTCACGCCTGGTGGCTGACCGGATGAAGCTGAGTACGGGTGATACAATACCTTTTTTCTTTGTTCAGGATCAAAAGCAGCGTGTAAAAAAACTGGTGGTGGCGGGCATCTATAATACGGGAATGAGCGGGCAGTTCGATGACGTGCTGGCACTTTCGGACCTTCGGCTTGTGCAGGAACTGAACGGGTGGGACAGCACCATGGTGGGAGGCTTTGAGATTGCGGTGGAACATTTTGAAGAACTTGATGCAATCACAGAATGGGTAAACAGCGCAATACCGTATGATCTGCGCGCCTATTCCATACGGCAGGTGCACCAAACAATTTTCTCCTGGCTTGACGCCCAGGACATCAATGCTGTATTGCTTATCGCTCTTATTGTGATTGTATGCTGCATCAACATGATCTCAGCAATCCTAATATTGATCCTGGAACGCACAGGAATGATTGGCATTCTGAAGGCGTTGGGTGCTACCAATACCGGAATCAGGAAGATATTTTTGTACAATGCCTTTTACCTAACCGGCGTAGGGTTTCTGCTCGGAAATCTGTTAGGAGTTGGTTTCTGCGCTTTGCAGCAACACTATAAATTCTTGTCTTTGGATCCGGAATCCTACTTTCTATCCAGTGTTCCCATTCACCTCGACTGGATTATGATCGCCCTGCTCAATGGCGGAGCAATGGCGTTTTGTATGATCATGATGCTTCTTCCCTCCTACCTTGTAACACGCATCACCCCGATTCGCTCCATTCGCTTCCGGTAATTAATTACTCCGTCTTTTTTCCTATAAGGTAATCCAGCGCTACAGAATAATTCAATCCCCAGATATAATCCCAGTACGGATTGGTTACATTGAATTCACGCTGATGCATAAAGAAGGCACCGAATTCGTGCATATTATTCAATTTATAGCCGAGGCCTGCACTGAAGCGAACATTTTCATTGATCCGGTTACGAATATTTGTAAAAAGCTCTGCACTGATATACGGTACCAGCTTCTTCTCTGTATCAAACCGCACCGTGATCTTATTTCTCCATGTAAGGTCGGGTACAACCCCATCCTCCGAAACAAAGACATCTGTATACTGGCTTTGGTACCGCGACCGTATTGAGAGGTCAAAGGGACCGGCCTTTTTCCTCAGCGCCAGATCAAAGTACCAGCGGTGCCGCTTACTATACGTATCATCCACCCGCCTTTTATGAACGAACCGGTAATGAAAGGAAGGTCTCACTAATCCCTTGAGCAACTTATAAGAAACCCCCATATCCGTGAAGTGCGTACCCAGTTCTGAAATATTCTCATTGAACCGCAGTTCCTCCGTGAGCTCGGCCGAAAGTTCCAGAGAGAAATTATACTCTGCCGTACCCGCCACCCAAAGACCGGCATCCTTTACCTGTGCGGGGTTTACAAATGGGGTCAGGAAACCCGCCGCCAACAGAACTTTATTCAGATGCTTTCTCATTTTATACATTTCTTTGGCCGTTACTTACTGATAAAAATAAACCTTAATCTGAGCCGTATCCCGGAGGTAATCCAACTTCAGGATGGCGATTCTGTGAATGTTCAGTCCTGTGCGCTTCTTAAGGTCTTCAATCAGCGCCTCACGTGTCTGGGTATTCACCATTTCGATGTTTTCATAATTGATCAGCTGCGTAGATTCCCTCTTAAAGAAAATAGAAGATTCAAGCAGATAGATCGCAGTAATGATCATCAGATTGATCAACAAAAGTTCAACCGCCGTACCCTTCGCCACGGCGCAGATCAGTCCGATCGCAATCACCACAAAAAGATAAGTCATCTCTTTTGCAGTAATTCCTTCCGTGCGGTATCTGAGCATGCTGAAGATTGCAAAGAGACCAAAGGCCGCTCCGAGGGACATATCGACTTTGTTCAGCAGGAATGTGATCAGAAAAATAACAAGATTGAAAATAAAAAACGTAAACAGAAACTCCGTGTTCCGGTAATTGCGGTAGTAGATAAAACGGACCAGCAGAAAAAGACACAGTACGTTGATCGCCAGCCTGGAGAAAAACTTTTCATTCAGCTTATCGATGGTAAAATCAAAAAAATCAGCATCCGTTCCCTTTTTCTTCTTTTTGTCTTCCGTTCCGGGATCGGTTTCAGTGTTCATGTCCGCTTCCTGTGCCACAGCGGAAACAACAGGTCCTGCAAGCATCAGGATCAGTAAGGCTGATTTCAATATTCTACATACTTTTTCCATAAATGACCTTATTGATCCGGCGAAGCCGGGGTTTAAAGTTATTGATTTTTACATTGCTCTGAGTATGAATCACTCCCAGGCAGTATTTGCTGATAGACCCCTCCCGAAGCCGGCGGTCATGCATCAGCCGGATAAAAGGAGAGGGTGTTGAACGGCTTTGCTTTACTTCGGCGATCACCATGTCTGAAAATGACTTTTCCCTTCCCCCGAATCTTACATTCAGATCCACATCCAGCGTGAGCCGCTCCGGTGAATTGTTGTTGACCATCGTAATACGGGTATAATAGATCCATGCACTCGGACAGAGGGCAGCTGCTTTCAATGGCGAAGCTTCGGCCAGGAAATCAGCACTTCGCCCGCTGATTACTTCCTCGATCGTCGGACATTTGATCCTCTCCTTAACGGTACGTCCCTTATTGGATTTGAACTTGACTTCAAAAAAACAGAGGTTACTATCTAAGTACTTCCGGCTTCTCACCTTATACCGGTTCAGCTTCCCGGCCTGATGGGCATGATACAGGCTGAAACCCTCGGTGTCGTAATATAGCGTTTCGTACCGACCGCCCCGTAACCCGCCAATCTCCAGTACGCGGTAATGCTTCCGCAGCTGATCCAGGTATTCCGGGAGCATGCTGTTCCTGAAGATAAATTTAGTATCCATGCGATCCATCAGCTTGACCGCATCCATCTGCTCCAGCGTTATGGCATCAAAGCCAGAAAGTATGTTATTCAACTCCGCTCTCACTTGCCGTAGATGTACTTTTTAACAGATTCCAGTACGTTATCCGCATTGTATGTTTTACGCTCTACCCTTAAGCCGTTTTTGTCGTAGGTAAATACATGTTTCTTCTGAAGCTTACCTGCTCCGTCGTAATGGTTTTCAGCTGTTTTCTCGCCCCTGCTGTTATAGGTAAAAACAATCTTTTTCAGTACAGCTCCTTTGCCGTCATACTCCACTTCCTCTGTCTTTTCACCTCCGGAATTATATTTCCACGTTACTTTTCGGTCAATCTTCTTTTCCGGAATGTATTCATATTCTTCTGTCATATTACCGGATCCGTCAAATTTTGCAGTTCTCTTCTTTTTCACAGAGCCATCGCGGTTATACTGTACCTCCTCTATCACATTTCCCGATTTGTCAAAAGAGGTTGTGGATTCCTTCCAGGTAACATCCTTCCCGTTCTCAGTGCTCACCATGTATTCGGTGGTGATCCTGATACCGTTGGATTTTACCTGTTTCTTCGTTTGTGCCGGAACCGAGAGCCAGATAATTACCGGAACAATGCTCAGTAAATATTTCATACGCATCATTTGAAAATATTAAAGGTGCCTGCGTCCACTTGCTGCTTCTTGCCGCTGATCTCAATCTCCTTCAGAATAGTTACGTTATTGGGATTGGATGCGGGTGGTACCGAATCCTCCGAATAAATAAATACTTTGTACTTACCCGGCCGCAGGTATTTAAATTCAAACACCCCGTCGTAACTGCTCCGGATCCGCTCCGAAAACGAAATATCATCGCCATAGATCAGGTACACCTCTTCGTCGTATCCGTCGTACTGCGCCTGCACCTGAAACGTGGCATTGATATCCTTAACCCAAACATGTCCTTTTATAGAAGAATTCCCTCCTTCCCCCGGGCCCTTGCTGCAAGAGCTGAGAAAAAAAACGCTGCAGAAAATAAGGAATGTAAGCGATGGGCAAATACTCTTCATAGTTTAGTTTTTATCAGTGTAAATAATCCGTATTGTTTCGGTATGTTCTCCGTTGGTCATCCGGATGAAATAAAGTCCTGCGCTCAATCCCCACTGCGAAGGAAAGAAACTGAGGCGGTATTCTCCTGCCGGTGTAATGTGATCATTACTCAGTATATCTCCTGCTCTTCGACCCAGGATATCATATACCACCACTTCCACCTGAGCATCCTCCGGAACCGTTATAAGCACATTAAATTCATGATCGGAAGGATTAGGATAAACCTGCATGTCCACGTTGATTGGCAGATAATGCGCCGTAAAAGATTCATTGGAAGGGACGTTGAGCCGGATCGCATTTGTGTAAACCGGAGAGGAAAGCTGTACATCGGAAGTCCAGTGCGAAAATTTATACCCCGGGAATGCCGCTGCCGTCATACTTACAGGAACTCCGTTGAAATAAATACCCGCCCAGGGAAAAGAATCAGGATAAATTGTGTTCATCAGAATGTTTCCTGCGCCGGCCGGATCAACATCCAGTGTCACACGCACCTGATTCGGCAGGTTCCATTCCTGCTGTACCCAGTACCGTGCATATTGAGGCCGGTCATTAATGAAATCCATCAGCAGTGAAAACTCAAATGCCCAGTCGGATGAATCAAGGCAGGGACCCATGCCGAAGGGATTGGAATTCGGAATTCCCCACAGGGAAAAGTGCCGGGGCATTTCCGGAGCCATATTATCGTAGATCTTCTGCGCAAGGCTGCCCAGATTTAGCGGATGAAAAGTGGTATTCATAAGATCCGCATACCGGTTAACAAAATAGTTTCTGTATTCCGTATTACGCAATAGAGATTCCATTATGGTAGAATGCGGGTTCGGATAATACATTGAATTGGTATCAGAATTCGTGACATACGGCAGAAGATTGTCCGTTACCAGACTGAACAATCCCAGGCCTCCGTCCGTATCCCAAAGTATATATCTCCAGGGCGACGGAGGGTTTGTTTTCCGCCAAAATTTGATGTTGTTTCCCAACCAGTCCGGATTGGAATAATAGATCTCCGCGGTGAAATAATCCGTTATATTTTGAATATCCAGAAGGTGCCGTGCCGAATCGTAATTTGATGAAAGTGTCAGATCGTTCAGCCGAAACCACTCCACCATTGAAAGGAATTGCTTGTTATCACCGGTCATTATATCTCCGTGAAACCGCAACAGGTCCATCTCATCCTTATCCACACCGTGATTTTCCTCTATATAATATTCATCCTGTCTTTCGCGAATTTCAAACACCCCGAAATAATCACCGTTCAGAAATACCACGCAGCTGGTATGATCCATGATGTCGTTATACGTATTACGAACCGCCCGCTGCATCAACCCATCACGCATGTGTGTGGTATTCCAGTCGATCCCCGCATTACGCAAATTGAAGGCCTTAAGTTCCTTCAGTTGCTTTTCCGGGAACAGATTAAAGGGAATACGGGTCTGGCCGTAATCATCGTTTGCGACAACGCGGAAGGAACGTTGAGGAAAACCCTTCGACCAATTGCCGTGTATCTTCAGCACATTATCCAGCTCAAAGCCATGATTCCCGGTTTTGTCAAAATACTCCGCATGTCCGGGCTTCTCCCATCCTTGCCAGAAATTAGCTCCGTAAAAGGGAAAAGTGGTATCGGCATTCGGTCCCATAACATAGATTCCGGTGTTCCAATCCCAGATATCCTGGGGATTGGCAGAGAGTGAAACCACCGGAAGCGTAATATTCTCGTTTATGAAATAAGTATTTGTTATGGTTTTTCCCGGCAGGATCTGGGAATTCGAAGAAAACAAACGTGCCCTGATAACCCGTGTGGAGTCTACGGAGAGCGGAACGCTGAATATCGGAGAAGATGCTTTGGGAATGCTGCCGTCGGTTGTATAACGAATCACACCGTTGGTGCCACCGGTAGCAAAAACCGATTGACTCCCCTGGTAAAAGCCGGGTGCCAGTGTAAACTCCGGAACTCCCGCATAACCTGTATACCATGCCGAAGTGGCATTCGTGTCACCCGGTGTTGGTATGGCAAACAGAACCCAGTCAGGAGAAGCATCGGTTTTCCTTCCCCTGGAATTGTCCGGGTGCATTTCCTCCACCAGCTTCATATCTGAAATATTTCCATTCGCATCGTACAGTGTTAAGGTGAATCCGGTACTGGGAAGGGAGAAACTGGTGTGCAGGTTAGAGCTGGCAGGAATGGGAAAGTATTCTATCGTTGTATCCGACTTGCCTGTTAAAAAGTTGACGATGGCTGTGAGATCAGAAGAAAAGAAGTCCGTGTTGTGCACTTGAACTCCGAACACATTAAGTCCCGGTCTAATGGCAGTTCGCATCAATTCCTTGGAGAGAATAAACCCCGCCGAATACTGCCCCGTTTGATATAAAGTGGCCTCGTGCTCCTCATAGGCCAGATCCGTATGATACGGCGGCACACCCTGAATGCCCACATTATACCGTCCGAGTTCAACACCGTTAAGATAGGTGACGAAACCGTCGTCAAAATCCATCAAACAGAGTCCGGCGGAAATCTTGGATGTATCCGATATGTTGAATGTCATCCGCATATAAAGCGAAAAAGTATTGCCGATCACGGTGGTATCATCGCCGTCTCCGTAACCAATCCCGCCCGCTCCTGTAAGCCAGGAAGCATCATTAAAAGACGGCTTCCTCCAGTTCGTATCCGGCTCGGAAGTTCCCACCCAGTATTTCCAGGGAAAGTTGTAGTACACGGGAACTTCCCAATGATTAAGAACAGTTCGCCGGTTCTTTTCAGAGGCAAAGATCAGCATGTGCTGGTAGGGTTTGATTATGATGGATGGAAAAACCCAGGTTGAGTTTTTTCCGTCATATAACGTAAGCGAATAATTCCCCAGATCCACCGGTTGACTGCTGCTATTATATAGTTCTATCCAATCTTCAAAATCTCCGTCCTCATCTGCCACAGTGCTTACATTGGACCCGGAAACTTCATTGATAATGACCTGCGCCCGAGTCGTATAACTCCATATGATGGCAAATAACAAAAAAGGTAGTCGGAACCGCATGGGACTTTGTTAAAGTAAATTTAACAAAAATCCCGGCATAATTATCTCGTAATCACCAATTTTTGAACCCATTGAGTGTTTATTCTCAAGTAATAAACCCCGGCGGGGAGTGCAGCCAGATCAAGTGAGGCCTCCCGCTGTTGAATGTCCGTTAGCCGGTAAACAGTTTGACCGCTGATGGAGCTTATCTCTACAGATTGAATGAGCTCTTCTGCAGATCGGATCGTAAGCTGCCCGGCAGAAGGATTGGGAGCGAGCAGAAATTTTTGTTCAACGTCCTCATCCTGCATACCCAGGAAACAACCATAGGCCGCCAGCGAAGTGATGAGGGAATTGCGCCGGTTAGTGATAAAGGACTTGAGTCCCGGAAAATTTCCTCCACCTGGGCCGACAATATTAAGGTTCATAATCTGATTATCTTCAAAATTCTGATTGGAGTATAATTTATTCGGATCCGCATACACATCCGTCCTGATGCGGTTCGCCAGGCTGTCGATTTTCGGATCCAGATTTGAATTACTGAATTTATCCGGCTGGATAAAATCACATATCTCATACATCAGTTGTTGAAGACTGGCCGGATCCTGCAGGAGCCGGTTGCAGACCGGACGGTTACTGGGACTGCTGAGGTATAACGGACTGAGGTTCTCCAGCTGTGAGATGGTCATCATTTGTGCAAAAACACCAAATGCTTCATTCATATCATACAGGATGAATTGCCAGCGGTAATCCAGGGAATCATGGTAGATAAAATAGTTATGTCCGCTGCCGATGTATGAATCCAGATTGGCAAAAACGTTGCAAGCCGCCCACGAACGGAAAAAGAGTGCCGTATTGAAATGATTATCCAGGGAATCTCTCAGGTCAGTAAGTGTTGTGTTATTGATTTTATCAATGAGCTGCACCAGATCGGTCCAGTCGTTCTGTGTCTCATTGGTTTTTAGTTCATATTTTGAATAGTACGAAGAAGGGCTATTGTTGATCCATTTCAGGTCTCCGCTGGGATCACCCTTGAAAAGGTTACCTTTTTTATCATCGAACCAACCGTCCACAAAATCCTTATTCACCTCCTCTGTCAGCGTAAAGAAACCCCAAAGGGTGTTATTGTAATAGACTTTGGCATACGTTACACGAGGGGCAGGAATTCCGTTTTTCACGCACAGGTCAGACATGATCTTCTCCCTCATATAGGTAGGATCCTTGAAGCCATTTCCGAGGTTGAATTTATTAATGTCGTCCAGATCCTGGGCGCTGATGATATAGTCCAGATCCACTTTCATTGATTTCTTCACGCTGGGATTGTTGTATGAAGAATTTCCTTTGAATTTGAGTCCGATGGAATCAAAGGCTACGCCGTCGAAGACCATATTGCAAACGTAATAGGTGTCGTTCACATAGGATGCCGTAAGAGAGTCGTAAAAGGCCGGATGATAGAAATTAAAACGGATCTCATGGATAAAATCAGATCCAAAGAGCGTATCCCCATCATTATTATACTGCTGCGCGCGGATACCGGTTCCCGCCGCGAACAGGAGAAGAACGAGAAAAAGAAAACGTGATTTCATGTTTGCTGGTTTAGACCTGTGGCGTTCACATTTGTTTAACATAAGATACTAATTCTTTTTGCACCGGATTTCCCTGCGTATGATTTTCCTCCCGGTTGGCCTCCACTTCCAGGAGTCGTTGCCGGATTTCGCGTATCACTTCCACCTGAGACCGGTGACGAAATTGCTCATCAGCAGGCTTATCAGCCAGAATACAAATCATTATCTGTATTATCATGGTTTTAGCATTTAGTACAAAACTCAGCAACCGGATATAACCTTTCAATATAAAAAAAGGGTATCTTTATGTGGCATTCAACATATTATTGAATATATTATACTGATTTTCCGTCATTTATCTTATTTTAATATTAGTCTTCAATGCATTCAGAAAGTACATTATGGCAACTGATCCGAAGTTTGAGCAAACCGGAGAAATCCTACTTCAGGAAACACCGCCTTCGTGGTTCGGAATCCTACCGAAATCTCTTTAACGCCATGGCTGCGAGCGAGACGCATAAAGAGAAGGCCATTATGAAAAACAGCGGTTACAATGAAACCTCTCTTTTCTCTGCCGGGAAACATTATCTGCTGCATTCCATACTTGATTCGTTACTGGCTCAGGATGCCGGGAAAGGAGGACGCAGTGCCAGGCGTGATCTTGAACGGGCAACAGTACTTTTTGAACGTTCACTCTTCCACGCATGCATTAAGCTGCAGCTGCGGGCAAAAAAAGCCGCGTTGAAACGGGAGGACCATCTTCTCGGGCTGGAGTGCCTGAATCTGGAGCAGCTGGCCTGGCAGTTCATCCGGCCAGACCTCCGCCGGGATCTGGAAGAAATCCTTGATGAAAAAACAAAACTGCTGGAAAACATCCGGTTCACCGAGCATGCCCGTCAGCTGAACGCGCGTATGCTGGTACTCTTCCAAACCATTGGGGTGGGAAGAACAGCGGAACAGGAAGAGCGCTATCATTCCCTGTTTTTAGAAGCTACGCACATTCTCGAACATCCGGCACCTAACGGCACTATTACCGGAGGCGTATACCTTCTCAACTGCCTCGTTTATTACCACAATGTAAAAGGAGACCTGGAATCATCCCGTAACAATCTCCGGGCACTGGTGGATCTTATTGACGCACATCCGGGTGTACTCCCTTCCAGTTTCACGTTCTACGTTTCCTCGCTGAACAACCTGATCCTTGTTCATCTATACCTGCGGGAGTTTGAATCTGCGGAGCGACTGATCCGTAAGCTCAATGCGTTGCAATCCGATTCCATCAAGGACAAGAATGCGCTCTTCATATGCCGCTTCAATACAGGATTTGAACTTTTTGAAAAGATGGGAGAACAAGAGAGAGCGTATGAACTTTCAGAGGCCCTGAAAGAAGAATACCCTTCCTTCGCGAAAAGGCTTAGTCCGGTTTACACCGGACATTTGCTTTATTATGCATTTCGGGCCTGCTTTCAGACCGGACGTTTTCGCCAGGCGCAGTTGTGGCTCAACGAGATCCTACACCATACGATCGAAGCCAAGCCGGAGGTAATGGCCGTTGCGCGCATCTCCGAACTCCTGCTTGCTTACGAGCGGGGCAACTTTGAGAGCCTCGAATCGATGGTACGGCGGGCCGGAAGGCACTTCAAACGCACTGAAGGAATGCTGAAGTTTGAGCAAAAAATGCTGAATTTCTTCCGTGAACATTCCCATCATGAGGCTTCCGTTCATTCCTGGTCTGCTTTACTTGCTGAAATGGAAACACTAAGCCGTGATCCTCTTGAACAAAAAGTATTTATGTATTTTGATGTTCCGGGCTGGATCCGGAAGAAACTGAAGCCGGCTTCAGCGGGTTCAGGCCGCGGATAAATACCACTTCGATCTCGAACTGCATCAACTGATCGCGGAATGCTCTCTTCAATACGGGCCCGTCATAGTCCAGCAAACAAATCGCATTGATCCTGCGCTTTTTCATTTCCTGAACAACAATAAGCGGAGGCAGGCTCACTTTCTCCCGAAAGATGATGTGAAAAGGACGGGATTCCCTAACCCGGTAACGGGAAATCATCGGAATGGCTCGCACTTCCCCGCTGAAAAGATCCCGTTCCGTGCAGCGGGAGTATTCCGTGAGAAAAGTTAACCGCATGTCCCAGGGATCAAAGGAACTCACCTGGGGATATATTTTCATTCGTGTGTTCACCGGCTGGTGCACCTTCACCACCGTTAGATCCCGCCGGTAACTCACCTCCTGTCTTACAAAAAAGCGTGCATGCTCCAGGTAGTGCCTGTAATCCCGGATAAATGTATCCCTGATCCTCGCCGAACATCTCGGTATCCTCTCTTCTTCCATCTCAATGAAAAATATTCACGAATTTCGTCCTGACAAGCCGGTGGCTGTATTTACAATTTGTAAAAATGTGCTACACTGTTAAACAACTGCAGGACCGCGTGGAGCGTAAGGCGCTGAGGGACCGACTGATGAATCACGGATCCCAAACCGCTATCAGCTTTCACGCCGTGAATGCCTTCGTTCATCCCGGTCTCCGCGTTATTACCGGAGAAGACGGCGGTACCCTGCGCACCATGCAATGGGGGCTTATCCCTTCATGGTGCCGTGATCGCAGGCAGGCAACAGAGATCAGCGACATGACACCGAATGCCCGCTCCGAAACGATATTTGATAAACCCTCCTTCCGGTCTGTCTCCTCTCGCAGGTGTATCCTTCCCGTGGATGGATTTTATGAATGGCGGGATTACCAAGGGAAAAAATATCCCTATTATATTTTTCCCGCGCAGGGAGAAACATTCAGTCTTGGCTGTATTTGGGATTCATGGGTGGATAAAGAAACCGGAGAGATACGCGATACCTTTTCCATCGTTACAACCGCCGCTAACCCGGTTATGAATCAGATCCACAACAGCAAGAAAAGAATGCCACTGATTCTGCCGGAAGCAAGTGAGAAAGAATGGCTGGATACGCTAACCGGTAAGGAAGATCTGCAGAACATGATGAAACCATGCCCTCACCACATGCTTCAGTTCCATTCCGTTTCAAGGCGCATCACCAGCCGAACGGAAAATCCCAATGTACCGGAGGTGAGTGAACCGTTTATTTATCCTGAATTACCGGCAGTGACCGTGTAACAGAGTGCTCTTTCCTGATTACCTTTGTTGCATGAAACCGGTGGAACTCCGCATTAACTTAAAGGAATACGATTCTCCCCTGGAACTGCCGGAGGCGGAGCGGGAACTCATCGCCGCCGCTGCAGCAGCCGGAACAAAAGCCTACGCGCCCTTTTCCGGCTTTGAAGTAGGCGCCGCGCTCCGGCTTGATGATGGAAGCATTCACACCGGCAGCAATCAGGAAAGCGAAGCATTTCCCAGCGGACTTTGCGCCGAACGTACCTTACTTTTTCATGTGCTTTCAAATTTTCCCGATCGAAAAATCACTGCGATGGCCATCGTGTGCCGCTCTGAAAAAGACCGGATAAGAACACCACAAACTCCTTGCGGCGCCTGCCGGCAAATCCTTCTGGAAGCGGAAACACGCAGCGGCAGTCCACTGCCATTGATTCTTCGCGGAGAAGAAGGTCCCGTCTGGATTCTGGCAAGTGCCTCATTATTAATGCCCTGGCCATTTCGCCTGGAACATTAACAGGGATAGCTTACAGGGATATTTCTTAATTTTGATTCCTTTAAAAGACCCTTGCTATGGGAAAAGTGGCTGAGAAAAAAGCTTCTTCAACATCCGGCTTCCCTAAGGAAACCTATTTATGGTGGTATGAGAATATGCTGCTCATGCGGCGCTTCGAGGAGAAGGCCGGACAGCTGTACATTCAGCAGAAGATCCGCGGATTCTGTCATCTTTACATCGGTCAGGAAGCCGTGGCTGCCGGTTCTGAAACTGCCATCCGGAAATCCGATAAGATTATAACTGCATACCGCGACCATGGCCTTCCCATCACACGAGGAATGAACCCCGATCTGCTCATGGCTGAATTATTCGCAAAGTCCACCGGCTGTTCAAAAGGCAAGGGTGGATCCATGCACATCTTTGACAAAGCGAATAACTTCTACGGCGGTCATGGGATTGTAGGAGGACAAATTCCCCTGGGAGCAGGAATTGCCTTTGCAGATAAATACAACGGAAAAGATGACATTACTCTTTGTCTGATGGGCGACGGTGCGGTAAGGCAAGGTGCCCTGCATGAAGCCTTCAATATGGCCATGCTTTGGAAACTTCCGGTGATCTTCATGATCGAAAATAATAATTACGCCATGGGAACATCCGTGGAAAGAACCTCTAACGTTCATGATCTGTTTAAGCTCGGCCTCGCCTATGCTATGCCTTCTTTCCAGGTAGACGGGATGAGTTGTGAATCAGTGCATAGTGCCGTGAAGGAGGCTGCGGACAGGGCACGGAAGGGAGAAGGTCCTACCCTGCTGGAAATTAAAACCTATCGTTACCGTGGACATTCCATGAGCGATCCGCAAACATACAGGAGCAAAGACGAAGTAGAAGAATACAAAAAAGTGGATCCGATCGAATTGGTACTGAACACGCTGAAGAAAAATAAATGGATAAACGACAGTGAGGTGGAAGCGATGGAAGAAAAAGTGAAGACCATCGTGGAGCGGAGTGTACGGTTTGCAGAAAATTCTCCCTTCCCTGAACCGGAGGAGCTGTACAAAGATGTATATACTCAAGTCGATTACCCTTTCATTAAAGATTAACCCTGACCCTATGGCCGAAATTGTTCGCATGCCCAAGCTTTCAGATACCATGACCGAGGGCACCGTTGCCCGATGGATCAAAAAGGTGGGTGATAAAGTAAAGTCAGGTGAGATTCTTGCCGAGATCGATAGTGATAAGGCCACGATGGAATTCGAATCATTTTACGACGGCGTATTGTTGCATATTGGTGTGGAAGAAAAAAAAGGTGCCCCCGTGGATGCCATATTGGCGATCATCGGAAAGGAGGGGGAGGATATTTCTGATATTCTGAAAGCGGAAAATAAAACCGTTCCGCCCAGGGAAGAACACAAGAAAGTTCAGAAAAAAGAAGAACCTGTCTCTGTACCTCCCGTTTCAGCCACTCCTTCCACCTCAACTCCGGTTCCCACCCACTCTCCCACCCGGCTCAAGGCTTCTCCTTTGGCAAAAAAGCTTGCCAAGGAAAAAGGACTGATCCTGAACAAACTCAAAGGCACCGGCGATGGAGGCCGTATCACCCGGCGGGATATTGAATTGTTCCATCATCAGGGCGGTAGTCTCCGAACGGTAACAGGAACTGAAAGTTACACGGAGGAAAGTGTGTCACAGATGCGAAAAACGATCGCGCGACGCCTTGCCGAAAGCAAATTTTCCTCTCCGCATTTTTATCTTACCATGGAGATCAGCATGGACAACACGGTGGAAGCTCGTGAACTCATCAATGATGCAGCAGGCGTTAAAGTTTCCTATAATGATTTTGTAGTGAAAGCCGCCGCTGCCGCTCTGCGGCGTCATCCCAAGGTAAACGCCTCCTGGAAAGGTGACGTAATCAGGTACTACAATCATATTCACATAGGTGTAGCCGTTGCAGTAGATGAAGGCCTGCTTGTTCCGGTAATCCGTTTCGCAGATGCGAAGCCGCTGACACAGATCGGTGCGGAAGTGAAAGAGTTTTCAAAACGTGCAAAAGATAAAAAACTGGAACCGAAAGACTGGGAAGGAAACACTTTCACCGTCTCCAATCTTGGTATGTATGGCATTGATGAATTCACAGCAATCATTAATCCGCCCGACGCTTGTATCCTCGCTGTGGGCGGTATCAGTCAGCGGCCTGTTGTGAAAAATGGTCAGATTGTTCCCGGTTATGTTATGAAAGTGACCTTGTCCTGCGATCACCGAGTGGTTGACGGTGCAACAGGTGCCGCTTTCCTGCAAACATTCCGCGATTTGCTGGAAAACCCTGTGCTGCTCTTAGGAATGAATGAGATCTAACACCGATTCACTTGAAAAACGTATTTGACAATATTCTTGGTGCCATAGGGAACACACCGCTGATCCGGCTCAACAAGATTGTGTCCTCTGTTCCTGCCACTGTCTATGCAAAAGTGGAAACCTTTAATCCGGGGAACAGTATCAAAGACCGAATGGCACTGAAAATGATTGAGGATGCCGAAAAAAAGGGGCTGCTCAAACCGGGTTATACCATTATCGAAGGAACAAGTGGCAATACAGGAATGGGACTGGCCATTGCTGCCATCATCAAAGGATACAAATGTATTTTCACCACCACGGATAAACAATCGAAGGAGAAAGTAGATGCCTTAAAGGCCTTCGGTGCAGAGGTTATTGTGTGCCCGACCGACGTGGACCCGGAAGATCCCCGCTCCTACTATAGTGTTTCATCCAGGCTCGTGAAAGATACACACAACTCCTGGAAGGCCAATCAATATGACAACCTCAGTAATGCGCAGGCCCACTATGAATCTACGGGGCCTGAGATATGGGAACAGCTGGAGGGGAAGGTAGATCATCTCGTCGTGGGCGTAGGAACCGGGGGAACTATCTGCGGAACGGGAAAGTATCTCAAGGAAAAAAAACCAGACCTGAAAGTCTGGGGTATCGACACCTACGGTTCTGTATTTAAGAAGTACAAGGAAAAAGGGGAGTTCGATAAACATGAAATTTATCCCTATGTAACCGAAGGCATTGGAGAGGACTTTCTGCCGCAAAACGTTGATTTCTCGCTGATAGATCATTTTGAAAAGGTCACCGATCGTGACGCTGCGATCTATACTCGTGAAATCGTAAGACAGGAAGGAATATGGGTCGGAAATTCTGCCGGCTCAGCAATCGCCGGTTTACTGCAGCTCAAACACCGGTTCAAAAAAGGAGAAAATGTAGTAGTGATCTTCCATGATCATGGTTCGCGGTACATTGGTAAGATGTTCAATCCCGACTGGATGTGCGCGAAAGGCTATGAAACCGTGGAGGGCCCCACTGTAACAGACCTTGTTAAAGACAGAAAAAGTGAACTGCTGACCCTGGATATCGGTGAAAAAATATCCGCCGCTATCCGGATAATGACCGAAAGAGACTTTTCGCAGATTCCTGTAACCAAAGACAACCGAATCGTTGGAGCAATCAGTGAAAGTCATTTATACGCCTGCCTGATGAAAGATCCCGGATTGCGAAACAAAGATTTGTCTGCAATAATGGAAAAGGCCTATCCGTTTGTGGATATACATACTCCCGTGAAACTCCTCGCGCCCATGATCACCCCGCAGTGTCCCGCAGTTATCGTACGGGATTTCCCGAATGAAAAAACATACATTATCACCCGGTTTGATCTTATGAAGTGAGTATCAGTCCGTCACTGATACTTCGAGGATCTTGTCGCCCTGACTGATCTTATCAATCACTTCCAGTCCTTCTGTTACCTTCCCGAAACAGGTATGCACGCCGTCGAGGTGTGAAGTAGTCCGCCGGTCAATCACAATGAAAAATTGTGATCCTCCTGTATTCTTGCCGCGATGAGCCATAGAGAGCACACCCTTTTCATGGAACTGCATCTTTGCATGCGTTTCACAGGGGATAGAGTAACCGGGACCGCCCGCCCCTGTGCCGTCCGGACAACCGCCCTGCAGCACAAAGCCGGGTATAACCCGGTGAAAAGTGAGTCCGTTATAAAAACCTTTTTTCGCCAGATCTGTGAAATTCTTTACGGTGACCGGCGTTTCCTTTTCGAAAAAAGATACCACCATGTCGCCCTTCTCTGTTTTAATTGTTGCTTTCATATCAGAATAAATAAGGGAGACGAAGGTAATAAATAATGTTAATTATCTTCGGGACATGCGTATTGTATCGCTCGTTCCCTCGCTAAGCGAACTGCTGTTTTCGTTCGGACTCGACCGGGAAGTTGTTGGAATTACGAAATTCTGTGTTCATCCGCCGGAATGGTTTCGCACCAAAGTAAGAGTTGGTGGCACCAAAGATCTCCACCTTCCGCTTATCCATTCACTCACTCCTGATCTGATCATTGCGAATAAAGAGGAAAACACAAAGGAACAAATTGAAGAATTGCAGGAAGAATACCGGGTACTTGTCACAGATATCGATACGGCCCAGCATGCCCTGCAAATGATATCGGAAGTGGGAGCTGCTACAGGGCGGGCGGAAAAAGCAGCGGCACTGATCCGGAACATCCGGAAAGAAATGCAACTAACAGACAGCCTGCTGAAAAAAGATACTCCCCGCACATGCCTGTACATGATCTGGAATGACCCATTGATGGCGGCAGGTGAACACACCTTTATCGGAAATCAGTTACTGCATGCCGGAATGCAAAACGTTATTACCGGCCATCACCGAAGGTATCCTGTAATTACAGAAGAAGAAATACGGGCACTCTCTCCGGAATTCATTTTTCTGTCCTCCGAGCCCTTTCCCTATACCGAAAAACACAGGCATGAGTATCAAAAAAAGTTTCCTCTCAGTAAAATTGTATGTACGAACGGAGAGATGTTTTCCTGGTATGGTTACCGTATGTTACCGGCCGAGAAATATTTCCGGGAGCTGGTGAGCAACCTTAGAACTTCCTAATCGTCTAATTTATAGTAATTTGTAACTTTGAGCATGCTCCTGAAACGGGCGACCTTCATCGTATTAATCATTCTGCTTTCACAAATGCTTCCTGCGCAGCGGGTTGGGCTTGTGCTGAGCGGTGGCGGAGCCAGTGCACTGGCTCATGTTGGAGTCTTGCGTGCTCTGGAGGAAAACGGTATTCCGATCGACTACATTACAGGTACTTCCATGGGTGCTATGGTTGGAGCGCTTTACGCCTGCGGCTATTCTCCTGCCGAGATTGAGGCCATGTACCTTTCGGAAAGCTTTCGCAGACAGGCAAAGGGCATCATGGATGAACAATATATCTATCATTTCAAACGCCACCCCGATAATGCCTCCTGGATCACCGTTAAGCTGGCACTTGATTCAAATATTGAAACCTCGCTTCCCACCAACCTTGTGAACCCGGTTCCGATTGACTTCTCACTCATGGAAATGATGGGTGCGCCGATTGCAGCCGCACAGTACAACTTCGACAGTCTGATGCTGCCATTCCGGTGTCTTGCGGCCGACATTGAAAATAAAAAGAGCATTGTGTTCCGGAACGGCGACCTTGGGAAATGTGTGAGAGCATCTATGTCTTATCCTTTCTATCTCAAACCCATCAGCATTGACGGAGTACTGCTCTTCGACGGCGGGATCTACAACAACTTTCCGAGCAACACCATGTATGATGAATTTTTTCCTGATATCATCATCGGCAGTAATGTGTCCAGCAATGAACCCCCACCCAGCGAAGACAATCTGATCTCGCAACTGAAGACCATGCTGCTGTCAAAAACAAACTTCGATGTTCTTTGCCAGAATGGCATTATCATTGAACCAAATGTATCCGGCATTGGTACATTTAATTTCGATCTGATCCGGCAATGCATAGACAGCGGATATACCGCAACTCTGCGACGGATCCAGGATATGAAGAAGTATATTCACAGAACAGTGAGTCCGGAGGAGATCGCGGCCAAGAGAGATCAATTCCGGAAAAAACAGATCCCCCTTAACTTCGACAAGATCAATGTTTCAGGAATCAACCGGGGAGCATCACGCTATGTGAAGAATCACCTGGCTCGTCGTAACAAATTCACTTCCGTTGACAAACTGCGACCACTGTACTTTCACCTGGCAGCAGATGAACGGATCAAACAACTTTATCCCACAGCGAAGCTGAACCGCACATCCGGTCTCTATGAGCTGAACCTGGATGTAAAAAAAGAAAAAGAGCTGATCGCTCAGGTAGGTGGCAACTTCTCGAACCGGCCTATCAATATGGGTTTTCTTTCATTGCGGTACAATTACCTCGGAAGAATAGGTGTGAGTCTGACCGGAAATATTTATGCCGGCAAACTTTACGGTTCGGCTATGGGCAGTCTGAGACTGGAATTTCCGAACGTCATCCCCTTCTACTTTGAGGGTAACCTGATCTACAATCGGTTCGACTTCTTTAAAAGCAGCACAGCGTTTCTGGAAACCGCCCGTCCGCCCTACCTTATACAGTATGAGAGCTTCGGCGATGCGACTTTCGGATTTCCTGCAGGGAATAAGGGCAAACTGGAACTTTCAGGAAGTTATGCCGAAAATGCCCACTTGTATTACCGGAGCTCTTCCTTTACCGAGAAGGATACGGCCGACCGGACCAACTTTTATGTCTACACCGCCCAAATCACCTATGAACGGAACACCCTCAACAGAAAACAATACGCCAACGAAGGTGCTGCGTGGAAAGTATCCTTCCGTTACGTGGATGGGGAAGAAACCTTTATTCCCGGCAGTACGGCCGTGGTGAAAGATACCGGATTCAATTATCACCAATGGCTCATACTGAAAGTAAATTTTGAAAAGTACTTTAACACGGGAATTTTCTGGAAGCCCGGACTCATGGCTGAAGGCGTATTTTCCGGACAAACACTATTTAGCAATTATATTGCCAGCGTGCTTGCCGCCCCTGCATTCATGCCTACACCGGAAACAAAAACCCTGTTTCTGGAACGATTCCGGGCACATAAATATGCGGCTGCCGGCGTGAGAAACGTATTCGTTTTTAAACGCATCTTTGAATTCAGGCTGGAAGGATTCTATTATCTTCCCTACCAGCTGATCGTAGAAAACTCCACCACACAAGGGCCGGAATATTCCGAACCATGGAAAAACAGTTACATCATTGCCAATGCAAGCCTGGTTGCCAACACACCCATCGGACCGGTAAGTGTTGGCGGTAATTATTATCACAAAGAGAAGGAACCCTTCACCTTCCTCTTCCACTTCGGCTATATCATCTTCAATAAACGCTCGCTCGAATGAACATAAAACTTGAGAACGCCGGCAAGCGATTTTCCTCCGAATGGATCTTCAGGGGCGTGAATGAAGAATTTGCAGCTGGAGAACGTTATGCAATCCTTGGAAGCAACGGTTCGGGAAAAAGCACGCTGGCTCAGGTGATCGGAGGATTTCTTAGTCTCACTGAAGGAAAAATACATACGGGTTTAGAAAGCGAAGCGCTGCCTCTGCAGGTCTCATTCACCTCTCCGTACCTGGATATTCCGGATGAATTCACACCGGGTGAACTCAGCAAATTTCACTTCTCCATGCGCGCTTGTATCACCGGATTTTCTCCCGGCCAATTCGCGGAACTCACCGGTCTCTCCCACACAGGAAACAAACATATCAAAGCCTTTTCCTCCGGCATGAAACAACGAGTAAAACTTGGTCTTGCTATTTTTACCCGAAGCGAAGTTCTGATCGTAGACGAACCCTTCACCAACCTCGATACCGCCGGAAAACAATGGTTCAATGAAATGCTGGAAAAATTTCTGGGAAACCGTACCCTTTTCATCTGCTCCAACCACCAGCCGGAAGAATACCAACTCTGCCGTGAACTGCTGGAGATGAAACAATGGAAATGACACATCAGCCTGTTTTACAGGTACTTATACTAATTGGTTTGGCACAGGATTTGGGATAACTTTACAAAACAAGAGACACTGAGCCTCACTATTCAAACTGGTAACCGATGAAATCGCTCCTCTTTCCCTCTCTTCTGATTGCACTCGCCGCATTTACAGGTAAACAGTCCGATCCCTTTCAGGAGATCAATTCCAACACCTTCAAACAAACCCTGCGCAATGTGGAGAATAAATCATTCCGCCGCGGTGAAAAACTTACGTACCGAATGCATTACGGGTTCATCGACGCCGCAGTTGCCACCCTGGAGATTACCGATGAGAACCGGAAGTTTGCCGACAGGAATACGTTGCACGTGGTGGGAATAGGAAAATCGAAGGGGTCGTTCGATCTCTTTTTCAAGGTGCGGGACCGGTACGAGACGTACATTGATGATGAGGCGATTGTTCCCTGGGTATTTATCCGGCGCGTGGATGAAGGCGGATACAAGATCGAACAAAACCAGGTTTTCAATCACTTTAAAAAACAAGTGGATTCCGACGGAAAGATCTTTAGTACGCCCGACGGCATTCAGGATATGCTTTCGGCCTTCTATTACGCCCGCACTATGGATTTCGGCAACGCTAAAAAAGGTGACATTTTTTCAGTGCCTGCCTTTGTAGATAACGAATTTTGGGATCTGAAGATTAAATTCCTGGGAAGGGAGACGGTGAAAACGGACCTGGGAAGAATCAAGTGCCTGAAATTCTGCCCCATTGTTCAAAAAGGACGGATATGGAAATCGGAAGACGATTTGAGCATCTGGATTTCCGACGATGATAATCACGTTCCGGTGCGGGGACAGTGTGAAATTCTTTTTGGTTCCATCAAAATGGATCTGATCAGCGTGAAAGGCCTCGCATCCGATCTCCCCGTTGTAAAAAAGTAAAATTTCTTTCCACGGATATAAACCCCGGTTTATCGACCGGTGCTTGCTATTGGTCTAATCCCTGCAACCTCTCCCGAAGAACTCCTGTCTTTATAACAAAGCCGTTCCTTCCGTTCTTTTTTTGTTCTTGCTGGCTCTTTTTCTGTTCTATCCTGTTCTTCCCTGAAAGCGGAAATCCTTTACCGCATCAACAAACAACTTTACCTTACTTTTCTCAATATCCGGGTATAATCCGTGTCCGAGGTTGGCTATATGCCTGTGCGGACCATAAGCCCTGAGCATTTCCACCACTCCTTCAACAATTCTTTCTTCTGAAGCGTAAAGCAGGCAGGGATCGGCATTCCCCTGAAGTGTTATCCGGTCTCCCGTCATCGCGCGGGTCTCAGCAATGTCCATCGTCCAATCCATCGACATCACATCACATCCGGTTTCCGTGATTTCTGAACGAACGAAATGAGCATCTTTTGGAAAAAGAATCACCGGAATCTTGAATCTGCGTTTAATCTCCCTGCAAAGCACGGTCAGGTAACGCAGGGAAAATTCGCGATACATGTCCGGACCAAGTATTCCGGCCCAGGAATCAAAGATCTGGACAATATCCGCACCAGCCTCTACCTGTGCGGAGAGGTAATTCAGTGTGGAGGCGGTAATTTTTTCGAGGAGGGCGTGGGCGGCGGTGGGATTCGTATAAAGAAATTGCTTGGCTACCGAAAAAGTTTTCGAACCTTTTCCTTCCACCATATACGCCAGAAGCGTGAAGGGGGCGCCTGCGAACCCAATGAGTGGCACTCTCCCATTGAGTACTTTCTTCACCAGGGCGATGGCGTCGGTTACATATTTCAGCTCAGATCCGTCGGCCACGCGCAATAATTCAACATCCCTTTGCGTTCTTACTACGGCAGGAAAACGCGGACCCGTGGCCTCTGCCATTTCATAGGGAAGTCCCATGGCTTCCGGGATGACCAGAATATCTGAGAAAATGATTGCAGCATCCACACCGAAAATATCCACCGGCTGCACTGTTACCTCTGCAGCCAGCTCTGGTGTTTTGACGAGATGGATAAAACTGCCGGCTTTCTCTCGTACGGCCCGGTATTCAGGAAGCACCCTTCCGGCCTGCCGCATAAGCCAAACCGGTGTACGGGGAACCTCTTCGCCCCTGGCCACTCTCAACAGAAGATCGTTGCGGAAAATCATCCCGCAAAGAAACGTAAAATACTAATGAGAAGGCCACTCTGATCACAAACCCTTATCTTTAACCTGACATGCAAAAAGTTCGAATTCTATGGGCCGATGATGAGATTGAACATCTCAAACCCCACATTATCTTCCTTACTGAAAAAGGATATGAGGTTCTTACCGCTAACAGCGGAGATCAGGCGCTGGAATTGCTGGGAAAGTCGGAATTTGACATTGTATTCCTTGATGAGAATATGCCCGGTCTTAGCGGATTGGAGACGCTCAACCGGCTGAAAAACACCTTTCCTCAGCTCCCGGTAATCATGATCACTAAAAGTGAGGAAGAACGCATAATGGAAGATGCCATTGGATCCAAGATATCCGACTACCTGATTAAACCCGTGAATCCAAACCAGATTCTTCTTGCGCTAAAGAAGATTCTTGATAACAAACGACTGGTAAATGAAAAAACCAGCAGCGCCTACCAGCAGGAATTCCGGAGTATCGGCATGAGTCTGAGCGACCGGCTGGGCTGGGACGAATGGTGCGAAGTATACCGCAAGCTGGTATTCTGGGAACTGGAATTGGAGAAGAACAGAGATAAAAGCATGTTTGAAATCCTGGAAACCCAGAAGCAAGAAGCAAACCAGCTCTTTTCCCGTTACATAGAACGAAATTATACAGGATGGCTGCAGGGGAAGGTTTCCTCCCCTCCCGTTATGTCGCACGTGTTGCTGAAAAACAAACTCTTTCCGGCGCTGGAGGGATCATCTCCGGTTTTCTTTATCCTCATCGACAATCTGCGATATGACCAGTGGAAGATACTGGAACCCATTATCAATGAGTATTACAAGGTGGAAAAGGAAAGTATGTTCATGAGTATACTTCCCACTGCAACGCAGTACGCCCGCAATGCACTTTTCGGGGGATTGCTCCCCTCCGAGATTCAAAAAAAATATCCCCAGTATTGGGTAAACGAGAACGAGGAAGGGAGTAAAAATCAGTTCGAAGAGCAATTGCTCGGAGAACAGCTTAAACGCGCAGGAAAGAATATTAAATTCTCCTACCACAAAGTCCTGAATCATTCGTTCGCGAAAAAGGTTTCGGAAGGACTGAATAATCTGATGCAGAACAAACTGAATGTGATTGTTTACAATTTTGTGGACATGCTTTCCCACGCCCGAACGGAAATGGAGGTGATTCGCGAACTGGCCGATGACGACAGTGCATACCGGAGTATCACTTTGAGTTGGTTTGAACATTCTCCGCTCCTTGACATCATCCGGCAGGCGTCCGAAAAAAAGGCCCGCCTTGTGATTACCACGGACCATGGCACCATTAAGGTGAGTGATCCGGTGAAAATTGTTGGCGACCGCGAGGTCAATTCCAACCTGCGCTACAAAACCGGGAAGAGCCTGAGTTATGATAAAAAGGAAGTGTTTGAGGTGCGGAACCCGGAAGATATCTTTCTTCCCAGAATGAATGTAAGCTCGGCTTTTGTATTCACCCGGAACCGTGATTTCTTTGCCTATCCCAACAACTACAATCATTATGTGAACTATTACCGTAATACGTTCCAGCACGGCGGGATTTCGATGGAAGAAATGATCATACCGTATATCAGTCTGAATCCGCGCTGATGAATTCGTATCTTATGCCCACCGCGGAGGACGCGGAACGTATCGCCGGAGTACTGCTTCAAACATTTCCCGGCAGGCGAATCTGGCTACTGCAGGGTGATATGGGTGCCGGTAAAACCACCTTAATCAAGGGGTTTTGCAAAGCCCTCGGTGTTACAGGCTCCACCGGCAGTCCCACCTTTTCCATCGTAAACGAATACCTCACCCCCGAAGGAAAACGGATCTGTCATTTCGATTTTTATCGCCTGAAGAACGAAACAGAAGCCCTGGATATAGGTGCTGAGGAGTATTTTTACAGTGGCGATTATTGTTTCATAGAATGGCCGGAGAGGATTCCTGCCCTGATTCCGGAGGAGTCGGTTGCAGTGAAAATTGAAACCCTGGACGCCGTACGCCGCTTAAGCGCCGGGGCACCGGAAGAAATTCTCTCTTTGTAGAGATCGGCAGGGGGCATGATTCCTCCTTTTTTCGTACCTTTGCTATCCTTCCCCATGTCAGTCAAAGGCTCTAAAGAAGTACTTCAGTCCCTGTCCAAAGGCGTTCTGATGCCCCAGGAAGAGATGCTGGAAGTAGCCAGAAAAAAAGGCGCTCTTTTTATTGGTATTCCGCGGGAAACCTCCTTTCAGGAAAACCGGGTATCGCTGGTACCGGATGCGGTGGCACTTTTGGTAAACAACGGTCATCGCGTGGTGGTTGAAACAGGGGCCGGCAAAAATTGTAATTTTCAGGATCACGATTACTCGGAAGCGGGAGCCGACATTGCTTATAGTACTGAAGACGTTTACAAAGCGAATATCATCATCAAAGTAGCTCCGCCCTCTCCCGCAGAAGTGGACTACCTGCAACCCCGGCAGACCCTCTTATCCGCATTGCAGCTCACCATCCAGCCTGAAAATTTTGTAAAACACCTGATGGCTAAAAAGATCACAGCCATCGCATTCGACTGGATACGTGATCAGGACGGCATTTATCCTGTAATTCGTTCGATGGGAGAAATCGCAGGGGGAACTGCCGTGCTGGTAGCTGCGGAATATCTCAGCAACGCGAATTCGGGCCAGGGAGCAATTCTGGGTGGGATATCCGGCATATCTCCCACGGAGGTAATTATTCTCGGTGCCGGAACGGTAGGAGAATTTGCCACCAGGGCCGCACTCGGCCTCGGCGCTCAGGTGAAAGTATTTGACAATTCGGTGTATAAGCTTCGCCGCATGCAAAGTTCGCTCGGTACCAGGGTTTGGACTTCCATTATTCAGCCTAAAGTGCTGGCGAAACACCTCAAGACCGCCGACGTGGTCATTGGCGCCATCCGTTCGAAGGAAGGACGCACGCCGTGTGTGGTTACCGAGGCCATGGTCAGTGAAATGAAAGCCGGTTCCGTATTGGTAGATGTGAGTATTGATCAGGGCGGTTGTTTTGAAACATCCAAGCCCACCACCCATACCAATCCTGTGTTCCGGAAGCATGGTGTGATTCATTATTGCGTTCCCAATATTCCCTCCCGCGTTGCGCGAACTGCCTCGTACGCATTCAGCACCATTTTTACCCCCATTCTTCTCGACATCGGTGAAAAAGGCGGAGTAGAACGACTGCTGAAGTACAATATCGGAGTCAGAAACGGTGTGTACATTTATAATGGAATGCTCACCAACAAATACCTTGGAGAAATCTTTAATATCCCATCAACAGACCTTGATCTGCTGATGTCTGCCCTGTAAGCATGCTTAATAAACCAGACCAGGGACTCTTCCGAAAGATCCGTCTCTACCTCTTTGGAGTAGTGCTGGGAGGAATAATCTCTTATTTTATGTTCATAAAAGACCGGGATCTTTCCTACTGGACACCTGAACGCCAGGTCACAGGCCGGTTGAAAATGTATGCTTATACCTATACGGACAAATCAAAGTGTCAGATGCAGTGCAACAACATCACGGAAACAGTGCTGAAATCGGCCATGGATTCCGCTTCTGTCGACTTTAAAAACAGTGAAACACAGCGCAAACCATGTCCGGTGTATTCCGTTCATACCAGAAACGGAATCAACGTGCGTGCCGAGTTGTGCGACGATAGTACTGCACACATTATTGAATTGAGGGGAACTATTTTTGAAGACGACACCTGCCAATGCCAGTGAATATGCTCCGGATCGATCCAAAAGAACTAAAAACTTCCCGCTTACACGGTTATCTTCTGCACAGTATTGCCCCGCGTCCGATCGCGTTTGCAAGTACTATAGACGCCGGAGGCCATCCGAATCTTGCCCCGTTCAGCTTCTTTAATATTTTTTCCGCTAACCCTCCGATCGCTATTTTTTCTCCCGCGCGGAGCGGAAGAACCGGTGCGCTCAAGCACACACATGAAAATATAAGAGAAATTCCGGAGGTAGTGATCAATACTGTCAATTTCTCCATGGTTCAGCAAATGAGCCTGACCAGTACAGAATATCCAAAAGAAGTGAATGAATTTGAGAAAGCAGGGTTTACCATGCTTCCCTCCGAAAAGATTAAACCCTTCCGTGTGGCTGAATCGCCCGTACAGATGGAGTGCGTGGTGAAGGAGGTGAAAGAGCTGGGAGAACAGGGCGGTGCAGGAAATCTGATTATTTGTGAAATCGTGCTTATCCACGTAAATGAACAAGTGCTGAATGAAGAAGGAATGATTGATCAGCATAAAATTGATTTGGTGGCCAGGGCCGGGGCAAATTGGTATTCCCGCAGTTCCGGTAACTCGCTTTTTGAAGTTGATAAACCTCTCGGTGCACCCGGAATGGGGGTTGATAAGCTTCCTGCCTCCGTCCGGAACAGTAAGATACTCACCGGAAACAATATCGGACAACTGGGCAATCTCCCGGAATATCCTTCACCTGCTGATATTACTGAATTTAAAAAAACCGATCTTTTTCACTCGTTGGGAAATGGTAACGAAACATCGGTGCATCTTCAGGCAAAAACCCTGCTGGATAATGGCAGGGTAAAGGAGGCCTGGCTTCTGCTCTGCTCCTGCAGCTGAAAACGCCTGACCGGTTACGTATTTCGCCGCTTAAAATAATTATATTGAAAATGAGCTTGTTGCGAGATAAGGTCATCTCCTCCGCCTGCGAATTGAACTTATTTAATTCGGATATTTGCACCGAAAATTAAAACCCTAAAAAAATGGCAGTATTAACAGGAAAAAAGGCGCCGGCTTTCAAAGCCAAGGCCGTCGTAAATGGAGGCGAGATAGTGGACAACTTCTCCCTCGACCAGTATCATGGAAAAAAATATGTGATCCTTTTCTTCTATCCCAAGGATTTCACATTTGTTTGTCCAACCGAATTGCACGCCTTCCAGGCAAAGCTGACGGAATTCGAAAAACGTAACACCGCAATAGTGGCTGTTTCTACAGACACGGAACAGTCACACTGGGGCTGGCTCCAGACCTCCAAGAAAATGGGAGGGATTCAGGGCGTTACCTATCCCATTGTGGCGGATACCAATAAAACGATCTCAGCTAACTACGATGTTCTCAACGGGAGTCTGAAAATCAATGAGAATGGCACCTGGGAAGCGAGCAGTGAACTTGTAGCTTACAGAGGTTTATTCCTCATTGACAAAAACGGACTGGTGCGTCATCAACTGGTGAATGACCTTCCGCTTGGACGCAATGTGGATGAGGCCCTGCGCATGGTAGATGCCCTGCAGTTCAATGAAGAAAATGGTGAAGTTTGCCCGGCCGACTGGCAGAAAGGAAAAGAAGGTCTTAAGGCAACCCATGACGGCATTGCCGATTATCTAAGCAAAAAATAAATTAACAATCAATCTAACGACCCTGATTATGAACATTACTGTAGGATCCCCCGCGCCGGATTTCAATCTTCCGGACACAGAAAAAAACATGCACAGCCTGAATGCACGGAAAGGAAAGAACGTAGTTCTTCTGTTCTTTCCTGCTGCCTTCACAGGCGTATGTACAAAGGAAATGTGCCAGACCCGCGATGAACTGACTTTTTACAACAGCATGAACGCCGAAGTACTCGGCATCTCCGTTGATATGCACTTTTCACTTGCAAAATTCAGAGAATCGGAAAAAATCAACTTCCCTCTTCTGAGTGATTTTAACAAGGAAGCTGCAAAAGCATACGGCGTTCTGTTCGATCAGTTCGCCGGGGTATATAACGGCGTCGCCAAACGTGCTTCTTTTGTCATTGACAAAAACGGTACCGTACGTTTTGCGGAAATCCTCCCCAGTCCGGGCGATTTCCCAAGCTTTGATAAGATCAAAGCTACGCTGGAGGGGTTGAAATAGAACAGGCGATTATTCGGGACGGTTTTTCATATAGACCCGCCATTTTTCAATTACTGCCGTCATATCTGCCGGAAGAGGAGCTTCAAAATGAAGCTCCTTTTTTGTTCGCGGATGCTTAAAACTGAGTGTACGTGCATGCAGCGCATGTCGGGGCATAATTCCGAAACAATTCTGAATAAACTGCTTGTATTTTGTAAAAGTGGTTCCCTTCAGGATCTGGTCTCCGCCGTATTCCGTGTCGTTAAAAACAGGATGACCGATGTATTTCATATGTACCCTAATCTGGTGGGTGCGCCCCGTTTCAAGTTTGCACTCTACGAGCGTAACATAGCCAAAACGCTCGAGCACTTTGTAATGCGTTACGGCATGTTTCCCCTGATCACCTTCCGGAAATACCTGCATCACCTTCCTGTCTCGCAGCGAACGGCCGATATGGCCTGTAACTGTGCCTTCGTCTTCTTTTACATCCCCCCAAACCAAAGCCACATACCTGCGGTCCAGGTCCCGGTCGAAAAATACTTTTGCCAGCCGCGTCATGGCTACTTCATTTTTAGCTATCACCAGTAAGCCGGAGGTGTTCTTATCAATACGGTGCACCAGCCCCGGCCGGATCTCTCCTTCCGGCCCTGTCCGGGATACCGGCAAATGCTGAAAGTGATAGATCAGGGCATTAATCAGTGTGCCGGTATAATTTCCGTAACCCGGATGCACTACCATTCCGGCTGCTTTACTTACGATCACCAGGTCCTCATCCTCGAAGAGGATCTCAATGGGAATATTCTGGGGAATAAGTTCAATTTCCCTCGGAGGTTGCGGAAATACAACCTGTACCAGATCGAGGGGTTTAATTTTATAACTTGATTTTCCCGGCTTCCCGTTCACGAGCACATTCCCGTTCTCAATGGCCGTTTGCACACGGGTGCGGGAGGCGCCTTCGATCCGGAGCATTACAAAACGATCCAATCGTTCCGGGCCCTGTCCCTTATCCGCTTCAAAACGGTAATGTTCGAATAACTCCGAATTTTCCTCCTGTGGCAGTTCCGGCTCCATGTGCTGCAAAAGTATCAATAAATGCAAAAAGCTGAATGGTCTCTCCTCCGGGCCGACCGAACAGATTACTTCTGCAGGATCAATCGTATCGTCGAATGCTGTCCGGCGCTATTGTTGAACAACAAAAGGTACACCCCGTTCGCCAGATCTGAAACATCCCAGCTTTGCCCGCTGCGAAGGGTGCCGCAGCGAAGCATGCGTCCGCTTATATCCGCCAGCCGGACAGAATATTCTTCACTACCGGAGAAATCAAACATAACACTTCCGGTGGAGGGATTCGGATAAACACGGATCCCGCCGTCGGTACTGATTTCGCTTTCTCCCGCGGCAGCTTCTGCCGGAGTTCCGAACACCGGACGGATCATCAGCGAGCCACTGAATGTAGTATTCGTCCAGCTGCCGCTGGTATTGTAGAATATTTTGCTGCTGTTATTCGTGTTTTCGTCAAATCCGATGTTCAGCAGGTCGTCCGTGTACTGAACCCATCCCACATAAAATGTTCCCGACAAAAGTACGGGAGATGTCAGGGAATAACGGTAGAAATGATTACTGAGATTTCCCCAGTCATTATGCTCTTCATAGTGATAGCCCGGCGTTACAACCGAATCCTGATACACTATGCTGTTGGGCTGCCCGTTTTGATCGTTCCAGATTGTGATACGAAATGCACGCTGCGTTACGGAATTCGAAGGTGGATTGGTGAGTCCGTTTGGCATCCAGTTAAAATACATGTCCACCGCGCGAATGGTGTCGGCCTGGTTCAGAGTGAATTTGTACGCGAGCTTTGCTCCAATCACACTCAGTCCGTAAGCATGTTCTGCTGTTCCGTCGTCGTAAGCGTAATAATTGGAAAAAACCTGTCTGTAACGCAGGGTATCGTTCGCTGCGATCAGGTTCGGACTTGCGGTAATGCGGTGTTCAATGGTATAGGTAGTGTTATCCGACATGGAAGGGAAGTTGAAATTAGCCGGGGAAGTAGACACGTTGGGTTGCAGAATGTTCGGGCAGGGACTTGGAACGGTACAGTTAGTATATCCTGCAGTAAGAAACGGGTTAATATTACCTGCTCCGCTGTAAGTGGTATTGATCTGAGTCATCGTTTGATCGTATACGCGGTATTCGTACGTTGTATTTTTCATCACGGAATCATTATTCCGGATCAGGTTGTATACCGATGCGGTCATTTCCGTGGTGATGTACTGATTCCAGGGCATGGACTTATACTTAGTAAGAAAAGAATTGGCGGAATAAACAAAAGAGATGTCTTTTAACAGCGTATCCGCCGCTGAGCGCTGATCGTTCAGGTAAACATAATCCAGGTGCCACATATCTACATTACCCTGCCGGGAACCTAAATTCAGAAAGCGGAACTGGAACCCTGATTTCAGCCAGGTGGTATCAGTGATGGGCAGCATTACGCGGCGAAAAGAAGTATCACCGGAGGTGAGGCTGTATCCATCGGCACCCCACACGGTTGTCCAGCCTGCCACGGGTGAGCGGAATTGCAGCAGAAGCGAATCGCCCGTCTCCGGTTCTTCGCCCCTTCCCTGCGCCTGGTAATAAAAACTAAGATACACTCCGTCTGTTTGCTGGTAGGAAAGATCAATCGGTTTGGAGGTAAGAGAATCGCAACGCAGGGGGGTAAAATTAGTAGAAACAGTATCGTATGGGCAACCGCTCTTGCTGACCCCATCGAACGTAGCAACGCCAAGGGTCACAGGTGCCACGGGAAAATCTCTGTTCACAAACACATTGGAATCGATCCAGTAAGCTGATTTCGGATAAATATCCGGATAGGAAAAATCATCTGAAAAAGGCAGGCTCAGGGTATCTCCTGGCGACATTATCCGATTGAGCGGTGAGGATTGTATTTTCTTCCAGGATGCTTTCAGTATATCATTCCCATAAACAGGACTCAGTTTCTCCTGGGACAGCAGGGGAAATGATATAACAATGAAAAGAAACAGGCTACCTGCCCTTACCCTTTTTGTCCTCTTTAGGTTTGTTAACTTCCTTCGGGGGTATTGAATCATGTTTAATCTGCTTTCCTTCCAAAGTTAAGAATATATCCACACTTGTGCCGCTGCTTACCACGTTGTTTTCCCCGGTACATCCGGGGCTTTGGCGGAACACCAGGGCGGCCGCCGAATCACCGGCTGTTTTACATTCCCTGCACACGATAGCTCCAACAGCCAAACCTGCCGCCGTAATCTCATTCACCGCATCCTCCATTCTCATTCCCGTAACACAGGGAACTCCTGATGTTTCACCATCTTCTCCTTTTCCAATCCAAAGCTCTATCTCAGAGCCCTTGGGAAGAGGCGTACCCGGTACAATGGGTTTCCCTTTATACAACTGTGCCAGTACCGCACTTTGGCCCGGCTTCTTAACGGTTCGCTTCAATCTCAGACCGTATGATTCCAGAAGGGCAACTGCCTGCCGTGGAGAGGCGTCCACGAGATTGGGCATATTCACCTGCTGCGGAACTGTGGCTACAACGTAGAGATAGATCATTCTATTGTACTTCACCTGCGTTCCCGCCAGGGGTTCCTGCCGCAGAACAGTACCGCCCGGTGCTTTTGCATCATATACTGAGTCAATAATCCTGAATCTTACATTTTTGTCGTCTACGAAACGATCCAGTTCCTTCAGCTCAATACCACTGAAATCCGGCACGCTATAATACTCATCGTGATCTGTATATGCGCTGAGCCACCAGAACACCAGAAAAACAGACAGGCCGATAATACCGGCTGTCAGGCCCAGGTGCTTCAGGAAACGCCTGCTGTATAGGAATCTCAGCCACTCTTTCATTCGCTTATCTTCTTTTTCGCTGCCCTTTCTTCACCGAAGGTAAGAATACGGTCAATAAATTCGAGGGGTTTGTAGTTCTGAATGGCACACTGATGAAAGATACAGGTAGCGGGCGTCATTCCGGGAAGTGAATTTACCTCAATGAAAATTACCTCCACCCTTTCCGGACTGAAGATACGCACAAATGCGTCAATCCGGCAATATCCTTCCACTCCCAGTACTTTTGCAGCCGCACCCAAAACATGTTTCACCTGTGCTGATATTTTTTCCCGCTCCACCGGATCTTTGGAATAACGCGCCGGAGTAATGTTCTGTCCCTGTCCGGCCAGAAACTTTTCCTCCAGAGAAAGCACATCTCCTTCCGCAAGCGCCTCTGAGGCTTCGAATACTTCATACTCCAATTCTCCGTTCTTCCCGTACCGTGTGAGCATTCCTCCGGTGATTTCCAGGAAGTGCCTGGCATTTCCCGCGGAGATCAGTTCCTCAGCCAGGATCACATTTTTCCGGGGAAATTCTTCCTTCGGCTTAATTTTAAGCTTCTCTGCAGCCGCTGCGGGCAAGGCCGGTGCGTTGCGGAACATCAGGGTGGCAAAAGCATCCCACTCTTCGGCCGACTTGATCCTTTTTACTGCGGAGCTGCACCCATCGTCTACGGGTTTGGCAATAAACGGGAACCCCAATACAGATCGGATCCTCTCTATAACTGCCGCCGGGTGCTGCCTCCAGTCTTCTTCTTCTATCAGTAAATGCTCCGCAACTAAAAAGCCGTGTTGTTTAAGTAACTCACAGGTTTGGTATTTGTCAATTGTGATTGCTGAACTTTTCACCCCTGAACCATTGTATGGAATACCCAACTCATCTAACTTCTTCTGTACGGCTCCGTCCTCTCCAGGCCGTCCGTGCAAAGCGATGAACACCGCATCGAATCGCTCTTTCATCTGAGAATAATCCAGAGGCTCCGGCGCCTGCGGTGCGGCGGCACCTGTATATTTCCGGGTGATGTCTGAGCACCGGTCCATAACCCGTTGTATCACCGGATGCACTTTCCAGGCTTCAATCTTTTCTCTGATATCATCCGCATTATCCTTCAGCAGCATATTTACCGGGAGCACAAACATTTTGTGCTGACCGGCATGGCCGGTAAGAAAAACAGGAACAGGAGCGTATTTTACGGAAGAAGCCAGTTTCTCGTAAATATTGCGGCCGCTTTCCACGGAGATGTGTCGTTCTGAAGAATACCCTCCCAGGATTACAGCCACCCGCTTTTTCCGGGAAATGGAAGAAGTATGATGGGAAATGGAATGGTCCAGACGAACGAGCATTTCCGCAACTATCTTCTTCTCCTTCATATCCGAGCTGCGGCATACCAGAGATGTCCGGATGATATACGTAAGAAACCGTGAAGGATCCAGGCCGATCTCCGCTGCCTGATGAAAGAAAAAAGAGGATGGCATCATGCCCGAGGTAGTATTCGGATCATTGAGAAAGATCCTTCCGTCCTTTCCCAAAAAACCGTCAATCCGCGCATATACATCGAACTTCAATTCTCCGAAAAGCCGCTCACATTCCGTGCGGATTCTCATAATATCTTCATCGCTTTCCTCGATAGGCGTTATCTTACGTGACAGGCCGGGCAGGTATTTGGAACGGTAATCAAACAGCTCTTTCCCTTTACGGATCTCCGTTGGAGGCAGTGCCACCGGATGCCCCTTCTCATCCTGAATCACAATGCATGAGAATTCCTTACCCGCGATAAATCCTTCTACCACTACTTCTTCATCACCATCAGCCGCCACTACCTCCGTGCGTGCCTGTTGCAAAAGTATCCGGTCCAGTTCCATCGTCAGTTCTGCCGGGGTCATTACCGTTAGCGATCCAATCTTTGCGGGAAGTCCGGCACCTTCACGGATATCACATAGGGAACGCACGAATTCTGTACGTTCTTTCCCTTTTAACGAATGCCAGAGTGAGGCGCTTACCGGGTGAATAAAAAGCGCCTTTTTCAGTGCTGCTTCCAGGTGTTCCGCACTTTCAATAATGCTGACTCCAATGCTTGAACCCTGATTCGCCGCTTTAACAACCATCGGGAAAGCTATCTTCTCCCTGATTTCCTTTTTGACCTCCTCCACTCTCTCAAGGATATCGGCTCTTTTAAAAGTGAGAAATGCCGGGCTGTTGAATCCGGCTTCTACCATCAGCCCTTTTTGCAGCGCTTTATTGATTCCGATCTCAGAAGCACGAATGCCGGAACCGGTATAGGGGATGCCCAGGTCCTGAAGAAAACGCTGCACTTTTCCATCTTCACCGTACGGACCATGCAGGCAGAGAAACGCCATCTCCATTAGTGACGGCAGTTCTTCGGGCTTCACCGGTTTACCGATGGCCGCCGCCATGTTCCCGGCCTTCTCCCTGCCCAGTGATTCGGCGTAAAGCTGATACTCTTCATTGCCGGCCGGAAGAAAGTTCACGGGCGGATAAAAATCGCGGATACTTCCCTTGTAAATAAACTCCCAGTTGAGAAGGATATAATTCCCAAAACTGTCAACGAAAAGGGGTACGGCCTCAAAAAGGTTTTTATCGAGGTTATCATAAACAGTTCGCCCCCCTGCGAAGGAGATCTCTCTTTCGCGGGAGAAGCCTCCAAAGACAATACCGATCCTGATTTTTTTCATAGGGAAAATGCCTTCCAAATTTACCGCTATTGAGGGGCGGCGTTCTCAGCGTTTAGCAAGGAATTCCACTAATTTATTAACAGCCCGAACCCGGTGACTAAGCGCATTTTTCTCTTCGAGGCTCATCTGACCAAAGGTGCGTGAATGGGGAAAAGGACGAAAAACGGGATCGTACCCGAACCCGCCGCTACCTGTTTCCTCTTCCGTGATCTCGCCATCCACGAATCCCTCAAAAAGGTAATCCCTTCCCGCCAGAACCAGGGCAATAACGGTACGGAAACGGGCCTTCCGTGAAGGCTTGCCTGTAAGTGCGCTGAGCAGTTTCTTCCTGTTGGCCACTTCATCTTTTCTGTCTCCCGCGTAGCGGGCAGACAGAACCCCCGGTGCGCCATTCAGCGCTTCCACCTCTAAACCGGTATCGTCGGCAAAACAGTCGATTCCGAGGCGCTCGGCCACAAAGCGGGCTTTCTGAAGCGCGTTGGCCTCCAGGGTTTGTCCTGTTTCCGGCAGCTCCTCCTCAAGCGAAAAGCCCTCCAGTCCCCGAATCATGGCCCTTCCCTCTAAAGCCTTTTGTATTTCCCTGATTTTATTGGGATTTTGGGTAGCGAAAACCAGCTCAGGGAGTGTATCTTTACGGGGCATAAGGTTCTATGAAAACATCAAAGTTATCATTCCGTTCCGTATTGGTGACCGGCGGGACCGGCACCTTCGGAAAAGCGTTCGTCCGGGAGATCCTGGAGCAGCATCCTGAAGTAAAGAGGATCGTGGTGTTCTCACGCGACGAACAAAAGCAATTTGAAATGAACCGGGAGTTTCCCGTATCAACGTACCGTCAGCTGCGCTATTTCATCGGCGATGTACGGGACGAACAAAGACTCCTGCATGCCCTGGACGGCATCGAAGCCGTAGTACATGCCGCTGCACTCAAACATGTGCCCGTAGCAGAGTACAATCCAATGGAAGCGATAAAGACCAATGTACTTGGAGCAGAAAATCTGATCAATGCCTGTCTGCGCAGCAATGTGAGGCGGGTAGTGGCTCTTTCCACCGACAAGGCTGCGGCCCCGATTAATCTATACGGAGCAACTAAACTCTGCGCCGACAAACTCTTTGTAGCCGCCAACAGCATGGCAGGGAAAAAAGACCTGCGCTTTTCCGTGGTGCGTTACGGGAATGTGCTGGGTTCGCGCGGATCGGTAGTACCCTTTTTTCTGAGTGAACGCGAAAAAGGAATCCTTCCCATCACGGATCGCCGGATGACACGCTTTAACATTACAATTGAACAAGGTGTCCTGCTTTCCCTCCACGCACTGGAAACCATGATGGGGGGAGAAATATTCGTTCCCAAAATCCCTTCGTTCAGAGTCACCACACTTGCAAGGGCTATCGCACCCCGGGCAAAGCAGGTGATCACCGGCATACGACCCGGTGAAAAAATCCATGAAGAAATGATCACCGCCGATGATTCCCTGAATACCGTAGAGATGAAAGGACTTTATATCATTCTTCCCACTGTTCCGGAGTGGGATGTTCAGAAGTGGATGAAAAATCACCGCGTAAAAAAAGTGAAAGAAGGCTTTTCCTATAATTCAGGAAAGAATAAACAATGGCTCAATGAGGCCGCTATCCGCCGCATGATCACCAGACACCTCGGAGTGAAACTGTAATGTGAGGATGAAAAAACGTCCCGGTATCATTACCCAGGCGCGAATGGGCAGCACCCGTTTGCCGGGGAAAGTTTTTTCCTCAGTTGGGAACGGGAACCTGATGGACATTCACCTCGGAAGATTGCGTCAGACCGGATTAGAATTTGCAATAGCCACAACAGAAAAGCCGGACGATGATGCTTTTATTATTTACGGAAAGAAATACGAACTGAATGTTTACCGGGGAAGCGAAGAAAATGTACTGCTCCGCTTTTTCGAAACGGCAGAATACTTCGAGTTTGACCCTGTGATTCGTGTCACTTCTGATTGTCCACTCATTGATCCCGCCCTGATTCTGCGAGGCCTGGAGGAACATCTTGCATTTGAGCGTAACGATCTGTATACCTCCAACACGATAGAAAGAACCTATCCGCGGGGTTTTGATTTTGAAATATTTTCCTTCGATATGCTGCGCGCGGCAAAGGAACATGCGGCGACGGCTTTCGAAAAAGAACATGTCACACCCTGGATCCGTGCTAACGCAGAATCACTGCATCACATCACCGACCCGGAAAACCATTCCGATCTCCGCGTTACCGTAGACACAGCGGAAGACCTGGAACTGATCCGGCAACTCGTGCTTGAACACCGTGCTCACCTGCTCCCCGCACAGGAAATTACCCGTATTCTGACCACTCATCCCCAACTGGCAGCAATCAACGCACATATACGTCAGAAGGAAGAATGAAGAATCTATACATATTTACAGAAGGTGATAAACATTCCGGCATGGGGCATCTTATGCGATGCCTGGCCATTGCCACCACGCTGCGGGATATGTTCCGGATAGAATTCGTGCTGCCTTCAGATCATACCGAAGCAATAAGCATTGTTCTGAAAAATCGCTTCAGAAAATCAGTGGTAAACGACTGGGAAGAAGCGCTGATCATTCCCGACGCCGGAGATATTGTTCTCATGGATTCGTACCGAATTCCTGCAGGTATCGATGTGCAATTGGCGGAACTGGGAGCACGGATCGTAGCACTGGTAGATGAAACGGATAAATGCACGGCTCATGCGTTCATATGCCCCGCCGGAGATGTTCGCGCATCCGTGGTGCAGGACCCTCCTCTTCTTTTCTTTTCCGGACCTGCATTCGCGCCCCTCCGTGCTGAAATTCTCCAGAATTCCCGGATGCCTGTATATTCTGAGAAAAAAAATACCCTTATCTGTTTCGGAGGCGCAGATCCGAAAAACTACCTGCTGCGTACCGCAAGGGTGCTCGCCACCGCCTATCCCGGCCGGTACTTTACCCTTGTCACCGGTCCGGCGTACGGAGCGCATGAGGAACTACGTGAATTCCTTGCAACGCATCCCTCCTTTTCACTGCAGAATAATCTTACTGCGGCGGGAATGGCAGAAATCTTCCGCACCCACGCACTTGCTATTACCTCGGCCTCTACGGTTGCGTACGAGGCCTGCGCCTCAAGAATTCCACTGCTTGTTTTACCAACTGCGGACAATCAGCAACCCATGTTCGATTTCCTGACGAACCATCAGCTGGCCGATGGCGTTCTTTCGCCCGAGGAGTTAACCCTTCCACCCTCTCCCCTGCTCCCCGGTAAGCCTGCTGTTCAGGAAAAATACTTTGACGGGAACAGCGACCGGCGCCTTCGTGAGATCTTTCAGTCGCTTTCCGACGACCTCACTCTCCGAAAAATACATGCGCTGGACGAAGAAATGCTGCTGGAGTGGTCGAATGAGGAAGGAACAAGAAATAATTCATTCAACACCACAGCAATCACGAAGGAAGCACACCACACCTGGTTTGAAACAAAATTAAATAACAAAAGCTCCGCGGCCTGGATTGCAGAAGACATCAGAGAACCCTTTGCCTTCATTCGAATAGATCCTTCTAAAGATTCATTCGTATCCGGTAACGCAGTAATCAGTGTGAATCTGAAAAAAGAATTTCGGGGGAAAGGGTTGGGGGCAAAGGTTCTTCGAAGAGCTTGCCTGCACTATTTTGCCCAACATCCCGGACACTGCATCAGCGCGTTGATTAAAAACGGTAATGAAGCCTCTGCGCGTGCATTTACGGAAGCGGGCTTCAGCTTTGTAAATCGTTTCCTGTACCAGGGAACTCAAACTATTCAAATGAATAAAAAACTATGAAACTGGGAAGAACTATCATCGGGAAGGGACAACCTCCCTTCATTATTGCGGAAATGAGCGGAAATCACAATGGGTCTCTGGAAAGAGCATTGGCCATTGTGGATGCCGCAGCGGAGGCCGGCGCCCATGCAATCAAGTTGCAGACGTATACTGCCGACAGCATGACCATACCGATGGAAGGTGGTAAGTTCACCATCGACGATCCGAAGTCGTTGTGGCACGGACGAACACTGTATGAATTATACGAGGAAGCCCACACGCCCTGGGAGTGGCACGAAGCGATCTTCAAACGCGCAAAGGAGAAGAAGATCCTATGCTTCTCCTCCCCCTTCGATGAGGTGGCCGTGGATAAACTGGAAAAGCTGGGCTGTCCGGTCTACAAAATAGCCTCATTCGAAAATGAGCACATGCCCTTGCTGAAAAAAGTGGCACGTACGGGAAAACCGGTGATTATGTCTGCCGGACTCATTAACGAACAAAATCTCAGACAGTCTGTTCACCACCTTCAGCGTTACGGATGCAAGGATCTCATCCTGCTGAAGTGCACGTCTACCTATCCGGCCTCCGCCTCCGAATCGAACCTGGCCACTATTCCTGATCTGGAAGCAAAGTTCAAATGCACCATAGGGCTTTCTGATCACACACCGGGAATTGGGGTATCCCTGGCTGCGGTTGCACTTGGCGCCTGTGTCATCGAAAAGCATTTCACCCTTTCAAGAACCGACGGAGGTGTAGATGCCGCTTTCTCACTTGAACCCAACGAATTGAAACAACTTGTCACGGAGGCCACTCAGGCGGCTTTATCCATTGGTTACGTCTATTATGATCTATCCAAAAGAGAAAGCCAAAGCCTGCAATTTAAGCGTTCCATTTATGTGGTTAAACCTATTCTTGCAGGTGAGAAATTCACGGAGCGGAATGTTCGCATCATTCGCCCCTCTGGTGGCATGGAACCGGCTCATTATGAATTTCTCCTCGGAAAAAATGCTACCCGGGATCTTCAACCCGGCACAGCCCTGACCATTGATTGTATTGCAAAACCCGCAGATGAAGAAGATCGGGATCATTGATTATGGCGTGGGAAATATCCGCTCTGTCCGTCGTGCTTTTGAGGCCATAGGCGTTGAAACGGAATTGGTCAGCACTCCCGGAGAACTAAAAACCTATCAAAAGATCGTTTTGCCCGGAGTGGGGGCATTTGCACCGGCCATAGATGCATTGAGAAATAAAGGGTTTGACATAGCCATACCCAACTTTCTAGCTACGAAAGAAAACAAACTGCTGGGATTGTGCCTGGGAATGCAACTTCTATTTGAAAGCAGTTCAGAAGGCGGGAAGAATGAAGGACTGAAGATATTAAAGGGTGAGGTAAGGAGTATAGAAGAACTGGGGTTAACCCTTATGATCCCTCACATGGGATGGAACGAGGTAAAAAAAATAAAAGGTCAAGGATCAAGGTTGCTTGAGCATGTAGAAAACCCATGCTTTTATTTTGTACACAGCTATTATTGCAAACCCTCCGCAGAGATCACAGGATACCATACAAACTATGGCCAGGAATTTGTTTCCGCCCTTGAAACAGAAAACATCCTGGCTTGTCAGTTTCATCCTGAAAAAAGCCATGATGCCGGACTGCAGGTACTAAAAAACTTTTCGGAATGGTAAAAACACGTCTCATTCCGGTATTGAATATCCTGAACGGGCATATCGTCCGCAGTGAGGATTTTACAATCCACCAAAAGATCGGAAATGTGGTAGATGAGGCAAAACGCTATAACGAATGGAAAGCAGATGAGCTGATTTGCCTGGATATAAGTCGTGATAAAATATACGACCTCGGTCGTGATAAAATATACGACCTCGGTCGTGATGATCACAAAACGGAATCTTACTCCTCTCTTCCAGATATATTAAACCTGATTTCCAATGTCTGCTTCATGCCATTAACTTTCGGGGGAGGAATCCGCAATATGGAACAGGTAGATACGCTGATACGGGGCGGAGCGGATAAGATCACATTGAATACAATCGCGGTGGAAGATCCGGGGTTTGTAAAAAAGGTTTCGGAGAAATATGGCCGACAGGCGGTAGTAGCCTCCATTGATTATAAAGGTTCCGGTGTAAAAGCGGAAGTATACACAGGATTTGGTGGCAAGTGTGCCGGTGGACTGTTGGGCTGGGTAAAGGAACTGGAAGAATTGGGCGCAGGTGAAATATTTCTAAACTCTATTGACAGGGATGGGAAGGGGAATGGCTATGACCTGGAGACCATTGGTTTGGTGGTGGATAGTACCCGGTTGCCCGTGGTGGCTTGCGGGGGTGCGGGAACAATGGAGGACTTTGTAACTTTGGCGAAACATTGCAAAGTGTCCGGTGTAGCCGCAGGAAATATCTTTCATTTTACGGAACGGAGTTATCCCAGGGCGAAGCAACTTTTAAAAAAGTCAGGCATTGATGTCAGATAAGAAGTACTTCATCGAACCTGATCGGCCTGCTGCCATGCGGTACTGCAAAAAATGTGTGTACCCTGCAAGTTCCGCGGTACCACTTGCCTTTGACGAAAATGGGATTTGCACTGGATGCAGGGCTGCAGAACAACGGGTGGACATAGACTGGGAAGCCCGGGAAGAAAAATTTCGTGATCTCGTAGAAACGTACAGAAGCAAAGACGGTAACAATTATGACTGTTTGATTCCCGTAAGCGGAGGAAAGGATTCTTACTTTCAAATACATATTATCAAAAAGGTATACGGCCTTAACCCCTTGCTCGTCACGTATCATGGGAACAATTACACACCCACGGGTATGAAAAACCTCATCAACATGCGTGAGGTATTCGGGTGCGATCATGTTTTTTTTACTCCCAATATTGAAGTCCTGAAAACGCTGAACCGGATGGGAATGCGCATGATGGGAGATATGAACTGGCATGCACACGCCGGAATCTTTACTTACCCTATACGGGAGGCAGTGCAAAAGAACATTCCCCTGATGATCTGGGGTGAACACGGGTTCATGGATCTGGGTGGCATGCACTCTTACAACGATTTTGTAGAATTTACTTACAGATACAGGCATGAGCATTGTTTGCGAGGGTATGAATGGAATGATTTTCTGGCTGCTGCACCGGCATACAATGAAAACCTCTGTCAATCAGATCTTACGCCCTGGGTGTATCCTTCCGATGATGAAATTGATCGCGTTGGAGTCCGCGGGATCTATATTTCCAATTATTTCAGGTGGGAAGCGAATGAGCATGGTGAGTTGATGAAAAAACTCTACGGATTCAAAGAAGCGGAAGAGCCTTTTGAACGCACGTATCGCCGCATGTCGAACCTGGACGATATGCACGAGAACGGCATACACGATTATATGAAATACATCAAGTTCGGATATGGCCGCGCTACAGATCACGTGTGTAAAGACATCCGTGCCGGAAAAATGACCCGTGAGGAAGGCATCCGAATCGTGAACCAGATGGATCCCATTAAATCAAAGGACCTCCGGCGCTGGCTGGAATATGTAGGCTGGACCGAAGAGGAATTTGATAAAGTTGCAGACACTTTCAGGGATCCGAGAGTGTGGTGGAAGGGGAAAGATGGGGAATGGAAGAAGGATAATTTACTCTAACTCCGCCATTAAAATCATCAACCTTTCCATAACATTCCGTATCCCTATTGCATCCAGCTGATGATTATTGGAGATCATGGAAAAAGATAATCTACGACCGGATTTGGTGGTGACATACCCTGCATAGCTTCTCACACGGGTCATGTACCCGCTTTTGGCACGGATCTTACCATCAGCGCTTGTACCCTCCCCTATCCTGCGCAAAGTGCCTGTTTCCCCGGCGGTAGGCAGTGAATTGTAAAAAACTCCGAACATCGCTGTGTCTCTTGTATATGCATTCAGCATCAGCGTAAGTTGCTTACAGGTAATCCCGTTGAAGCGAGACACCCCACTGCCATCCGTCATGTAAAATCCTCCCAGGTCTACTTTATGCTCTTTTGCATAAGCCATCACCGAAGAAACACCATTGAGCGTGGATCCGAAATCATGACGCTGTAATCCCAGGCCTCGCAAAATGCTTTCTGCGTAAAAGTTCTGAGAAATTTGATTGGTGTGAAATACCAATTGCGACAAAGAAGGAGAAACCATTGAATAAAATGTCTTTCGCTCCCGCTTTTCGTACATGCCATTCACCTTTAATTTGCGGATAGTCTGCACAGTGTCCTTCACCCGAATGCCTGCACTCTTCAGGCTATTCTTCAGGGTATAGGCACAATAGAGTGGCGCGTCGGGGATGGGCGCTCTTGCCATAAAATCATTGGCTACTTCTCCCATTGCCACACGTTCAGGATTATAGGGGCCGCTGTGTACATACACATAGCTTTTGTGGATCTTCGGATTATAGAAAACCTGGTTAAGGAGGATTAACCCGGGTACATCCTGCCTTGACTTAATATAGGTTGTCTTATTCTGCACCTTTACATCAATCTCAAACCAGTTCTCACAAAAATTCAATCCACATACACCCGTCCCGTAATCATTCTGAATATCCTCCCATGCATATCCAAGCGGGATAGGATCAAATTCAAAAAGCTCTGCATCAGCAATAATCCTTCCGGTGATGCTGTCGATGCCCTGCTTTTTTATTGCGGCTACAAAAGCGGACATTACCTTATCCGAAGAACTTCCAAACACCTCTGAACCTAAGCTCGGATCTCCGGTTCCTTGTATATAGATATTTCCATTCAGGATACCACTCTCAATCTTTCCATCGTACTGAAGGCGTGTAGCGAACCGGAATCCGGAACCTAGCCTGGATAAAGCAACCCCGGTAGTAAGTACCTTCAGCACAGAGGCAGGAACCAGGGAACGGTTCGCATCATTCTCCAGGATCACTTTCCCGCTATCCGGATCAAAGAGGCAAAACCCAAACGCTCCGTAACGCATGGCCGGAGAATTCCGGATACTGTCGAGCGCATATTTCAATTGCTGAAATGCTGTACGCGGCATTTCATTCCCCGGTGTTTTTACAGCATCCCTTACCCCTTTGATGAACTTTTTTGTTGGCGTTTCCCCTTTCCGGAAAACTCCGAAAAACACCAGTAACAACAAGGTCAGGGCGGCTCCTAATGCGGCTCCTGCTACCCAAGAAAAGTGCTTTCGCAACATTATTCTTCTTCTTTGATACCTGAGTTATGCTCTTCGCCTATCTCCCCATCGCCTCCGGCCGTCTTGTTGTCCAATATTCCCAATACCCCGTACAGCCGGTAGGGCTCTTTTGAAAATTTATTACCAAGGATGATGATGGTTGTGCTGTCCTGGAGTCGTCTGTAAAAACAAGAATTGTATCCATGCCACCAGCCATTGTGAAATACCACAGGCAATGAATCTTCTGTTCGGAGAATTCTCCATCCATATCCGTAATTATAGATCCCTTTACGCTCCTTCTGCCGGGGCTTGAACATCAGTTCAATCACCGTATCCGCAAGCAAGGTATGATTGTAAAAACTCTTATCATACTTATTCAGATCAACCACATTGGTAAATACTCCTTTATCACCCACACAACCATCCAGAAAATTATTTTTCTCAGGTTCCCACTTTGAATTATACCCCCGGGCACGGATTCTGGAAGGGTCATCGTACATTCCTCCCACCCATGTATTATTCATCTCCAGTGGTTTGAATATTTTTTCTTCCAGAAATTCCGCGTATGTATTTCCACCTACAATTTCAATTATTCTTGCAAGTACAATATAATTTGTATTGCAGTAATCAAACTTTTCATTGGGTTTATAATACCTGGGAGGACTGGAATCACAAATTGCCCGGATCATGTCATCCAGCTTCACGGGCGTTTCAGAATCGGGATACCACTTCTCAGAAAAGTAGTGGTATTCGCCCAATCCGGACCGATGCGAAAGAAGAAGATCAATACTTATTCCCTTGAAAGGCCATCCCTTGATATACTTTTCAACTTTATCCTTCAGCCTGATTTTCCCTTCCTGATACAGGATCAATATGGCGGTTGCGGTAAACGTTTTTGTTACACTGGCCACCTGAAAGGATGTAGTGGGATCAAGTTCCGTACTCTTTGACTTATCCGGGTATCCAAAGCACTTCTTATAGATCACTTTTCCCTTTCGCGAGATCAGCACATTTCCGTTAAATCCATTCTGCACCTTGCGTTGAAACAGTGTATCCAATCGCTGAACGATCAGAGGGGCGTGATGGCCTTCAGTCATACTGGGAAAAAACCGATCTGCTTCAGGGAAATGCTTTAATTGAATAGATCGGTACTCACAGGAAAGAATGAGTAGTAGTGGTAGTAGTAGTGGTAGTGGTGGCCGTGAATGAGGAGAAAAGCGGAACATGATCACATATTGCGTCTATACTGGCCACCGACTTCAAACAAGGCCGTAGTAATCTGTCCCAGCGAACAGTATTTTCCTGCCTCCATGAGGCATGCAAACAGGTTCCGGTTTTCCACTGCTGCCTTTTGCATATCCTTCAGGCAATCTGCCGTTTTGCCGGCGTTTCCTTTGTTCAGGTGCTGTACCATGCTAATCTGGTACTCCTTCTCCTCCGTTGTTGCCCGTATTACTTCACGCGGCAGAATCGTAGGGGATCCTTTGGAAGACAGGAACGTATTCACTCCGATGATGGGAAGCTCACCCGTATGTTTCATCGTTTCATAGTATAAGCTCTCCTCCTGAATCTTTCCGCGCTGATACATGGTTTCCATGGCACCCAGTACGCCTCCCCGCTCATTAATCCGGTCGAACTCCAACAGTACTGCTTCCTCCACCAGATCCGTCAGCTCTTCGATAATGAAAGAGCCTTGCATAGGGTTCTCGTTCTTAGAAAGTCCGAGCTCCCTGTTAATAATGAGCTGAATCGCCATTGCTCTCCGTACAGATTCTTCTGTTGGCGTAGTGATGGCTTCATCATACGCGTTCGTATGCAGGGAATTACAATTATCGTAGATAGCATAGAGTGCCTGCAGCGTTGTGCGAATATCATTGAAATCAATTTCCTGTGCATGAAGCGACCGGCCAGATGTCTGTATATGGTACTTCAACATCTGGGAGCGTTCATTGGCTTTATACTTGTTTTTCATGGCCCGCGCCCAGATCCTTCGAGCAACACGTCCAATCACGGAATATTCAGGGTCAATACCGTTGGAGAAGAAAAATGAAAGGTTCGGTGCAAAGTCATTCACATCCATTCCCCGGCTGAGATAATACTCCACATATGTAAAACCATTGGCGAGTGTGAAGGCCAGCTGGGTAACAGGATTCGCACCAGCCTCCGCGATATGGTACCCGGAAATGGAAACAGAATAGAAATTACGGATACTGTTCTCAATGAAATACTCCTGTACATCCCCCATCAGACGTAATGCAAATTCCGTAGAGAAAATACATGTATTCTGCGCCTGATCTTCCTTCAGAATATCCGCCTGAACTGTACCGCGTACGGCAGCCAGCGTACATTCTGCGATCTCTTTATACACGGATGCCGGCAACACCTGATCTCCTGTTACACCCAGCAGCATCAGTCCCAGTCCGTCGTTTCCTTCGGGAAGTGGTCCCTGGTAGGCCGGACGGGGCACTCCCTTTTTCTTATAGATCTCCCGGATCTTTTCCTCCACTTCCTTTTCCATTCCCTGCTTACGGATATACAATTCACATTGCTGATCTATTGCCGCATTCATAAAATACGCGGTCATAACCGCAGCCGGACCATTGATGGTCATGCTTACGCTGGTTTTTGGATCTGAAAGATTAAAACCGGAGTATAATTTCTTTGCGTCGTCCAGACAGCAAATGGAAACGCCGCTGTTTCCGATCTTGCCGTAAATATCCGGACGTGTTTCAGGGTCGCGACCATATAGTGTAACTGAATCGAACGCAGTAGATAATCTTTTTGCCGGCATACCCAGAGACACATAATGAAAGCGGCGATTGGTACGCTCCGGGCCGCCTTCGCCGGCGAACATGCGTGTAGGATCCTCACCCTCCCGCTTGAAGGGAAAAACGCCTGCCGTATAAGGATACTCTCCGGGCACATTCTCCTTCAGGTTCCACCGCAGAATATCTCCCCACCCTGTATAAGAGGGAGTAACCACCTTTGGAATCCGTATATGTGAAAGGGATTCCGTTTGTGTAGAAACTTTCAGATCCTTTCCCCGTACCTTATAAATAAAAACCTCATCCTTGTACTGTTTACGCTTCGAGGTCCATCCATCAAGGATCTTTCTGCACTCCGGCAGAAGGACTTCTCTCCGTAGTTCAAGCTGCTCTTTGAGTTTCCGGATCATCCGGTCTTTATCATCCATAGAGGAGCCCGCAAGCGACTGGATAGCTTTTTCGATTCCGAACAGTTCATCGGCAACTGCGGCCTGCTCTTCAATCCACTGTCGTTCGCTCCTGTTCTGCTCTGATATTTCTGAAAGATACCTTGTACGTCCGGGCGGAATAATAAAGATCTTTTCGCTTACCTCAGCGGCGGCGGAAAGTTTAGAATTGAAATTTAATCCCGTCTTCTCCGCGATCTTTCCCAGAACGGAACGGTAGAGCCTGTTCATTCCCGGGTCGTTAAACTGAGAAGCGATGGTTCCGAATACCGGGAGATTTTCGTCCTCAGCGGCAAAATCCTTCCGGTTGCGTTTATACTGTTTACGCACATCCCGCAACGCATCCTGAGCACCACGCTTATCAAATTTGTTCAGGGCCACCACATCTGCGAAATCCAGCATATCTATTTTTTCCAGCTGCGATGCGGCGCCGTATTCTGGTGTCATCACATAAAGGGAAAGATCGCTGTGATCAACAATTTCTGTATCACTCTGTCCAATCCCGGACGTTTCAAGTATGACCAGATCATACCCTGCTGCTTTAACCACCAATACTGCTTCGTTCACATACTTTGAAAGGGCGAGATTACTCTGGCGGGTAGCCAGTGAGCGCATATACACGCGATCGTTGCTGATGGAATTCATACGTATGCGGTCACCCAGAAGAGCCCCTCCGGACTTTTTCCTGGAAGGATCCACCGAAATGATAGCCACTGTTTTGTCAGGGAAATCCAGTAAAAACCGGCGAACGAGTTCGTCTACAAGTGAAGATTTCCCGGCGCCTCCTGTTCCGGTAATTCCCAGAACAGGAATTTTCTTCTTAGCTGCACGAGTCCGCACCTCGTCCAGCATACCCTTTACCTCTCCGGGATAATTTTCGGATGCGGAAATAAGAGAAGCAATGGCTTTGGGATCCTTCAATTGAAGATGGTTTACCTCTCCGTTGAGATTCTTTCCGCTAGGAAAATCGCTCTTCTGGAGCAGGTCATTGATCATGCCCTGCAAACCCATTGCTCTTCCGTCGTCAGGAGAATAAATGCGGGCGATACCATAGGCGTGTAACTCCTTTACTTCAGAAGGCAAAATTGTTCCGCCACCGCCGCCAAAGATCCTGATATGTCCGCAGCCTCTTTCCTTCAGCAGATCGTGCATGTATTTAAAAAATTCCATGTGTCCGCCCTGATAGGATGTGATTGCAATGGCCTGCACATCTTCCTGCACGGCGCAGTCAACAATCTCCTTCACGGAACGATCGTGTCCGAGGTGGATTACCTCCGCTCCGCTGGCCTGAATGATCCTGCGCATCACATTGATGGCTGCATCATGTCCGTCGAACAGCGAAGCTGCGGTTACTATTCTGATCTTATTTTTCGGTTGATATACTTCCGTCTGAATCATATTCCACTTTAGCTGGGGATAACCAACAAATTTACCCTTCCTTCAGGTGACCTCCAAAAGAGCAGTGAAAATACTGATAATCAGGGTTATTGCTATCTTTACGGGATGTTTTTTCTATTCAGCAAACTGCTTCATTTCCTGATCAGCCCATTTACCTGGATTTTAGGTGTCCTGATATGGGGCATTCTATGCAAAGATCCGTTGCGGAAAAAGAAATTATTCCGCTGGACACTGATCCTCTTTCTGTTTTTCTCCAATCCCTTTATACAGGATGAATTCATGCGTGCCTGGGAAGTTCCGGCTATTGCTGATGAAAAACTAGAAGTACATGATGTAGCAGTTGTATTGGGAGGGATAAGCACGTATGATGGAAAAATTGACCGGATCCAAATGCAGCGGGGGGCCGACAGGCTTATTCAGGCCATCCGTTTGTACAAGGAGGGAAAAGTTAAACGCATTTTATTCGCCGGTGGCTCTGGAAGTATACTTCACCAGCACGTGAAGGAAGGAGAGCTGATTGGAAGAATGATGAAACATTTAGGGGTACCGGATTCCGTGGTGCTCATTGAAAATGATTCGAAGAACACACATGAAAATGCTGCGGCAACACGGAAACTGCTGGACACAAAAAAACCGGGATGGGAAGACCTGGATCTGAAAATACTTCTGGTTACTTCAGCATCTCATATGAACAGGGCAGTTGCTTGTTTCAGAATGGAAGGGATGAATGTTACTCCGTATTCAACCGATCGTAATTCAGGAGAACGCAAATGGGAGTTTGATCATTTGTTTATTCCCAATGTGGAAACATTAAGCAGTTGGGATAAACTTTTCCACGAATGGGTAGGGATGGTGATATATACCGTGATGGGATATGTATAAACAAGTAAGCGTCTAGATTCAAGAAATACAACTTTCTCCGTTGACTCTTGATTCGTACGTTTTATTGCGGAATTACAATATCCGTCTGCCATTTTGTTGAATCCGGTTCAGCGCCCGGATCCGTGATGTACAATTCCCAACGAGGAGCATGAACGTCTTTGCCATTAACCTTCAACCATTCGCTGATTCCCATATGGAAAGGATACATACTCTTATACCCTCCGAAATAGGAGACTTTTAAAGCTTTGGTGTGAGTGGTAGAATACGCATTAAATCCCTCATCTGTTTTTACAGGAAGCTTATCTACGATAAAACCAACCTCCATGTCCACTTTGGTATCCGTGTAGTTCATGTAAATAGCGAACACCGGTCCGGCTTGTTTCGAACCTGCTTTTCCTGCCATGGCACCGATCTTTCCATATGTCTCGCCCAGGGTTTTAGAAATTTCTGAAGGGGTGCAGGAAACCTTCATCGTCACCACATTCATGGGAGCAGCGTCTACTTCTTCCATGGCAACGGGTGTCCATTTTGGAAAGCTCTCCACCAAGGTTTTCAAACCGTTCAACGACTTCATAAAATCAGCACCCAACATGGCATCCATATCCACCAGGGCCATCATAGGCCGAAGCATGAAAGGAGTTTCCATATCCATGTAACAAGTCACTTTCGTTGCGCCTGCAGAATCCTGAAATACCCATCCACCAATACTTTCTCCCATCCCCTCGAAGGTGAGCTTATATTCAACCAGCTTTCCCGCATCACTCTTCAAGATTTCAATTGAACCCTTTCCTACACTGTCGTTTGTACTTTCCCAAAGATGGATAGCACCAACACCTGCATTCGGGCCTTCAAAAGTGGTTTTCATGTTGGGATCAATATTATCCCAGTATGACCACTTGATCCATTGGGTCAGATCATTCACGGGTCCAAAGGTGGTATTGGGGTCTGATTGAATGAGCAGGGAACGTTCAATATGCATTTTTGAAGGGAGGGTTACAGCCCAAACACACCATCCGGTAAAAATTACCAATGTAGTGATAATCAGGTATTTAACTACTTTCATGAGGGTCTTTTTAATTTCTCCAAAGGTATAAGAATGGTGAATATTCCTTGGATTTCCGCTTGATTTTTTTAGTTTAGCACTCCTCATTATGAAGACCAGGAATCTCATAGTGCTACTCCCCTTCTTTTTAGGGCTGGTATTCGCCGGTCCTGCCTCGGGTATGGCGGTTAGTAATGTGGATACACTGCCTCTGCGCGAAGTAATCCGCACGAATAACCTGGAACTTGTGTCGAAGATGAGCGATGAGCAGTTAGTAGTCCTGATTGATCTGCTTTTTGAACTGGACTCGATACCGGTAGACCTGGCGGCCGAGATAGGAAGAACAGTCAAGTCACGCAGATCATCAGACCCTGCGCCACTGACGGTTGTCAAGCCTGTAAGTCTGCAACTATATGAAAGTTCAACGCCTGCGTCAGAATATTACACGGTTTTTGATTCGAAACATCTTGTTCCCATCGAGGACAGCTGGAAAAAATCCGATACGGGATTTGTTATCAATATGTATCCTGAGGGACATGAGGAATTCTTCATGCCCACTTGTGCCATCGTTTCTTCACCTTTCGGATGGAGGGGCGATACGGCAATGCACAACGGCATTGATCTTGACCTGAACCGGGGTGATCCTGTGGTGGCAGCCTGGGATGGTATTGTGCGCATGTGCGGCCGGCATGGTAACTACGGTAATCTTGTGGTGGTGCGGCATTACAATGGACTGGAAACAGTGTATGCGCACTTACATAAGATCAGGGTGAAAGTAGGTATGCAGGTAAAAGCCGGGCAGGCGGTAGGATTAGGTGGAAGCACAGGGCGATCTACGGGTTCACATCTTCATTTTGAGGTACGTTTTAAGGGGCAGCCGATCAATCCAAAATACTTCATTTCATTCCGTTCGGAAAAGCCAATTGGAATGTACATGGTCATCCGGAAAACCCGTAATGGTATGTGTGCCTATCCGCTGGGAGTCGAATACCACACAGCCGAAAAAGGAGATAATATTTTTGAGATCGCGAAGCGGTACGGAAAAACCGTGAAGGATATTAAAGAGTTGAACGGAATGAGTGGCAAGAGTTATAAGATCAAGCCGGGTATGAAGGTAAGAGTGAGTTAAGGATTCAACAGCTTTTTAACCATTTCTGATATTGCCTTCCCATCCGTTTTTCCTGCAAGAGCTTTGGTAGCTTGTCCCATCACCTTCCCCATGTCACCTGGACCTTTGGCCCCCACTGCTTCGATGATTTTCTGAAGTTCCGCCTTCAACGCATCCGGACTCATTTGCGCCGGAAGAAAGGCTTCAATCACTGAAGCCTGAAACAACTCCACTTCTTCCAGGTCCTTCCTGTTCTGAGAGGAGTAAATCTCTGCCGTTTCCTTGCGTTGCTTGACCATCTTTTGAAGGGCTTTCAATTCCGTTTCCTGAGTATACCCTTCAGGGGAAGTCTTAAGCAGCAGGATGGCAGATTTAATTCCCCGGAGTGCTTCGAGCTTTCTGGCATCTTTGGCAAGCATGGCCGCCTTTATATCAGCGTTGATCTTTTCCTCTAACATATTTCTGTGTTTGGGAACAAATATAAAAAAAGTAGGGAGGCCCGAAGCTGCCCCCCTACTCGACTGCATTCTAATCTAAACTAATCTACATTGTCGTGAAGGAAAGAATTGTTCGGTTTAATCTCGATCTTCTTGTCCTCCCCTTCACTCAGGGTATATCTGCTAACGTTGGATTCCGACGAATGTTGCTGGTTATCGAGGTTCACGCCACGACGCTTGTAAGCAGGCTCGTTTTCCAGTTCGGCCAATCCGTTCGGTGATTTAAGCTTATAGCTCAGTTCCTTCAAGCGCTGGATACGTTCCTGCGCTTTTTTGATCTGACTGTTGCTGGCCATGGTTTCTTCCGATTTTTCTTCGGCAACCACTTCATCCTGCTTTTTCTGCTCTATGGTGAGCACCGGCGGCTGAATTTCTTCCTTTCGCATCTCCACTACCGGGGTTTCATCCACAGGTGTTTCCGTTACCCCGGCTTCCGGGGATGCGGTCACCTCCGCTACCGGCGTTTCCTCAGCGGGAATTTCTGCAACCGGTTCAGAACTGATTTCCATAACCGGCTCCTCCCGGATTTCTTCGGCGCTAAAGTCCAGTGTAATTTCCACTTCCTTCTTCTCTACCTCCGATTCTACTGAAAAGGCATCCGGTTCTACACAAAGGGGCGCCGTTTCCTGCTCCAGCATTTCTTCCAAAGACGATACTTCATCTGTCGTTTCAGGATGCGTCTCCGCGGTGAACAAGTCCGATTCCGGTGAATTGTGTTCTTCTATTTCGGGGGTCTCCTCGGAAATAAAGGTTTCATTTTCAAAAAGCGACTCCTGCTCCACCTCAGCCGCAGGTACTTCTGTGATCATTTCCACCTCGGGAGTGGTATTCTCCTCTGTATTCATTAGGACAGGAATTTCCTCCACCGCGGTCACTTCCTCCTCCACTTCCGTTACTTCCTCTATTACCGCGGTTACTTCCTCCATTACAGGAGTCTGCACTTCCATCATTGGTGTTTCCTCCGGATGGGTTGTCTCTTCCAGGGCAGTGATCTCCTCCTCTGCATGGATCACTTCAGAAACAGGTAACTCTTCCAAAACCGGGGTTTCCTCCAACAAAGGTGTTTCTGCCACCGGGCTGATCTGGACCTCAGCAGTTATCTCCGCTACCGGAGCTTCCACAACAGGAATTTCCGCCACGGGTGTAATCACTTCAAACTGCTCCTCCGTTTTCACCTCCTCCTCTGCCAGGGGGGCAACATTTACCCATCCGGACGGAGCAGGAATAGATTCCTCCACCGGGGAAGAAAGAAAGTCAGAAGAATAAAGATCTGATTCCTCCTCTTTAACTTCCTCCACAGCGGCAACCTCTTCTACGTTTCTGATAACAAGTACCGGCTCCAGGAGGCGATCTTTTTCCTCACGGGAAAGGTTGCTGAAGGTCTTATTCTCATCGGTTCTGAGATCCGATTTTACCTCCATACTCCCTTTCAATACCGGCTCATCCGCGCTATGATCTGCAACAGGAGGAGCCACACAATTCATTTCGGATGTGCTTTCGTTCAGATCCAGCACTTTTTTCTCCGGCTTCTTGTGGGTTTCATATCCCAGCAGGGGACGGGAATGGAATCCGGTGGCAATAATGGTCACATTCACCGAATCGCCGAGTGAATCATCCACACCATATCCGATTTTAATATCTGCATTTGTTCCGGTAGAATCCTGGATAAAATCCGTAATCTCTCCCAGTTCATCCATTGTGAGTTCCTTGGTACCGGAGGTGATATCAATGAGAACAAACTTGGCACCTGTGATTTCATTATCGTTCAGCAGCGGAGAATTCATTGCGACCTCCACGGCTCGAATAGCCCGGTTTTCCCCGGCCGCACTGCCTGTTCCCATCAGAGCAACACCGCTGTTCTTCATCGCAGTATGAACGTCGTTAAAGTCTACGTTCATATGCTTGGTATGGGAAATCAGTTCAGCGATACTCTTGGCAGCATTGGCCAGTACATTATCGGCCTGGGCAAAAGATTCACGCACGCCAAGGTTTCCGTAGATCTCTCTTAGCTTGTCGTTGGTAATCACCAGCAGACAGTCTACATGCTTTTTCAGTTCCTCGATCCCCAGTTCCGCCTGTTTCCGTTTATTTTTCCCTTCGAAAGAGAAAGGAAGTGTTGCAATTCCCACGGTAAGCACGCCCATTTCGCGGGCGGTCTGGGCGATGATCGGAGCCCCTCCTGTGCCCGTGCCCCCACCCATGCCGGCGGTAATGAACACCATCTTTGTGCCCTTGGAAAGAAAATCTTTGATCTGATCCAGGCTTTCTATGGCTGATTTCATACCGATCTCAGGAAGAGATCCTGCGCCGAGGCCCTGGGTAAGGGCTTTGCCCAATTGTACCTTTATGGGAACGGGACTGGACTCCAGTGCTTTAATATCGGTATTACACACAATAAAATCCACCCCTTTGATACCGAGGCGAAACATGTGGTTTACTGCGTTTCCTCCTCCGCCACCAACGCCGATGACCTTGATAATGGAGAGGAGTTCTTTTGGAATGTCGAAGCGCATCATGGATAAGTTTTGGTTAAAATTAAGTGAAGCCCGTCCGCGCTTTGCGCTGGGCTACACCAACTTATCCACGTTGAATTGTGAATTACTCCCGGGCCGCGTCGTCCTCAAACCACTCTTTCCCGCGAAGAAAAAACCGCTCAATTAAATTGCCGGCCCGCTTCGTGGTATGGGTAGCAATTTTCTCCTTTCTACGGGTAGTATCCTGCTCCACCGCTTCCAGCCCTTTAATCACAAGTCCCACCCCGGTGGCGTACATTGGACTGGTAACCTCCTCCACGCTTTTGGCCAGGTGTTCATTAGGATAACCAATACGGGTATCCATTCCGGTGATATACTCAATAAGCTGTGTGATGTGCTTCAGTTGCGCTCCGCCGCCGGTTACCACTATACCTCCTGCCAGTTTCTTCTCGTACCCGCTGTTTTTGATCTCATAATAAACATGCTCGATGATCTCCTCCATTCTGGCCTGTATGATATGTGCCAGGTTTTTAACTGAGATTTCCTTAGGTTCCCTTCCGCGTAACCCGGGAATGGAAACGATCTCATTTTCCTGGGTTTCGTTGGCAAAACAAGAGCCGAATTTCACCTTCAGCAGCTCTGCCTGACGGTGAATGATAGAGCAGCCTTCTTTAATATCTTCCGTAATCACATTACCCCCAAATGGAATAACGGCAGTATGGCGGATAATGCCATCGTAGAAGATCGCTATATCCGTGGTACCACCTCCGATGTCTACCAGCACGATTCCGGCCTCCTTTTCTTCCTCGCTCAGCACGGCAGAGGCCGAGGCCAGCGGTTCAAGAACCAGTCCTACTGTTTCCAGCCCCGCCTTGGCAATGCACTTGACAATATTGTTCATGGCAGCAACCTGACCGGTGATAATATGAAAATTAGCCTCCAGGCGGATTCCAGACATTCCGATGGGATCTTTAATTCCCTGCTCACTATCCACAATATACTCCTGCGGAAGTACATGCAGTATCTGCTCGCCCGGTAGCATTACGAGGCGGTACATATCCTCTATTAAAGCATTAATATCCTTCTGGTTAATCTCATCCTCCAGACTCTTCCGGGTATAAATTCCCCGGTGCTGCAGACTTTTAATGTGCTGCCCTGCAATTCCAACCATTACGGTTGTTATATCTACACATGCACGATCTGAAGCTTCCTGGATGGCTGCACGGATAGCAATAACCGTTTTCTCAATATTGACCACCACGCCGCGCATAACGCCTTGTGAATCGCTCTTCCCCATACCGAGAATTTCGATCTTCCCGAATTCATTTTTGCGCCCCACAATGGCGGCAATCTTGGTGGTTCCGATGTCTAATCCGACTATGATCTCTGATTCCATATCATTCTGTTTTAGAACAAACAATCTGATTTTTAAATTTCAGCTGGATGGTATCGTATTGGTTCCATCCTGTATGATTTAACCCTTCCGTGTAAAAGATACGGAGTTTATCCAGTTTCTGTTTCATTTCTGAGGTATCTCCCATCATGATCCGGTGATCGCCGGCCCGCGGAATCAACTCAAATTCCATTTGCGCATTCACATAAATCTGCTCGAACTGAGCCGCCCACAAAGAATCGCTGTCCAGATATCTGACCAGATGATATACCTCATCCAATATCGTGGTTTCCAGGTCTTTACCTCCATCAGCGAAAGCAAAATTAAAATGTGAGTTAAAGCATTCGCTGATCTCTCCATTGACCAGAATCACCCTCGGGGTAAAGCCGGGTGACCAGTTCATCATGTGTCCATTCCGGTCGAGGTAAAAAGTTTCTCCGTTTTTATTCATGACACGCGCCAGGGGGTCCTTCTGAATGATATCAATCCGCAGTTTTCCGTTGATGCTCATATATACCTCAGCGCTTTCAACCCAGGGATTGGTATTCACCAACATTTCCAGTCGGGGCACACTGATGCTGCCCAGGGGCATTCCCTCCAGTGCATCGCCGTTACTCCTGATCAGCTCGCGAATGGCATCTTCTTCCACAAGATAATTTTCTCCATTTCGAAGAATATTGATCTCCACTTCACTGCAAAGCAGGCGCTCTTCCTCTGCTGAGGCAAAACCCAGCAACACCAGAATTCCTGCTCCCAGCAGGCTCCAGCATACAGCATAAATAATCCGTCTTAATTTCACTCCAATGCGCGTTTTACAGGTTCAGCCAGTAACTCAATATCACCGGCTCCCATGAGTAATACCACCTCATAATGGGATGAAGAAAGCAAATCCGGCAACTCCTTTTTTGAAGAAATACATTTATTTTCTAACCTTACTTTGTTCAGAAGCATGGTGGTATTCACTCCCGGAATCGGTAATTCCCGTGCTGGATAAATGTCCAGAAGTACCAGCTGATCCAGCTTTTCGAGGCTGCGGGCGAAGTCGTCGGCGAAATCCCGGGTGCGTGTGAACAAATGTGGTTGAAACACTCCGGTAATACGCTTTCCGGGATATAGATCCCGGACCGCCGCAATGGTGGCACTAAGCTCTGCGGGGTGGTGGGCGTAATCATCAATAAGTACCAGATCGTCGCGACGGATGTGGTATTCGAAACGCCGCTTCACTCCCCGGAAGGAAGCCAGCCCTTTACGGATCGCCTGTTCCGATACCCCCAGGGACCAGACGGCGGTAACAGCTCCCACGGCATTCTCCACATTATGTCTGCCGGGCACACCCAGATTCAGGTTGGCGATCCGTGTATCTCCGAGGATCAGATCAAAAACAAAGCGGCCGTTCTCTACCCGCACGTTTTCCGCCCGGTGAGGAGCAGTTCCTTCTCCGCAATACTCCAGAAATCCGGCAGATGGATGACCCAGGTACTCTTTCAATCCCTGTTTGGTTACCAATACTCCACCCGGCTTAACACCCGCTGCGAAAAGAGAATACGTACGCAGCATTTCACTGTGATCGCCGTAGATATCCAGATGATCGGGATCCAGTGAAGTGATAATTGCCGTCAGAGGCCGTAAAGTCAGAAATGAGCGGTCGTATTCATCTGCCTCCACTACCACAATATCCGTGGTTCCTTCCAGCATATTGCTTTCATAATTCTGAGTAATACCTCCAAGAAAAGCCCAGCATTCAGTTCCGGCGGTACGAAGCAGGTGTGCAATGAGAGATGAAGTGGTAGTTTTGCCGTGCGTACCGGCTACTGCCACCGTTCGGGTGCCTTCCGTAAGCATGCCGAGCACTTCAGATCTTTTCCGGATCGTATATCCCCTCTCCCGAAACCATATCCATTCCCCGTGTTCAGCAGGAATAGCGGGAGTATACACCACGAGCACATTTTCTTTCGGTGCTTCCAGGAAGGAAGTTGGAATAAGATCGGGGTCTTCTTCGAAATGAATATCCATTCCTTCCGTTATCATTTGTGCCGTGAGGGAGGAAGGTGTCTTATCGTAACCTGCGATTTCCACACCTGCCTTGTTGTAATAGCGGGCCAGTGCACTCATACCGATGCCCCCGATACCCAAAAAATACATATGTGTTATATTTTCAGGGACTTTCATCTCTTCTTTACCATTGATATGATTTCGTCTGCAATCAATGCAGCGGCATTGGGAAGTGAAAGACGCAATGCATTTTGTGCGAGTTGGTTTCTTGCTTCCTGGTTCTTCATCAGATCCAGAATTAAGTGGATCAACCCTGTTCCGGCATCCCTGTCGCTGATCATTTGCGCTGCGTTTTCATTCACCAGCGCTATGGCATTTTTGGTCTGATGATCTTCCGCTACATTGGGTGAAGGCACCAGGATACATGCCTTGCCTGCCACACATATCTCCGACACGGAAATGGCGCCCGCGCGTGATATTACCAGGTCAGCCGCTGCATAAGCCAGATCCATACGCTGGATGAACGCTGAGAGATGAATGTTCGTATGACCGAACTGTTGCAGAGCTGATGCCATCTCCTTTTCCTGATTCTTGCCCGTTTGCCAGATCACCTGCATACCGGCCTCCTCCAGCTCCCTTATACCGCGCAACATTGCACCGTTGATGGTTCCCGCGCCCAGGCTCCCTCCTATTACCAGCAGTACCGGCCGGTCCTTTGCCAAATGGAAATAACCGATCGCCTCCTCTTTTTTGCTTTTCAGGTCCACAATATCCTTTCGTACGGGATTACCGGTTATGAGTATCTTCTCCCGGGGAAAGTACTTTTCCATTCCGCGGAAGGCCACGCAGATCCGGTTTACTTTCGAAGCCAGCAGTTTGTTGGTTACACCGGGAAAGGAATTCTGCTCCTGAATCAGAGTGGGAATTCCTCTTGCGGCCGCCACCCGCAATGTGGGTGCACTGGCATACCCGCCTGTTCCGATCACCGCATCGGGAGAAAAATCCTTAATGATCTGCCGGGCTCTTCCCATGCTGGCCATTAGTTTAAAAAGAAGATTCCAGTTTTTCCAGATTTTCTTCCGCTGGAACCCGGCGATGGGCAATCCTTCAATACGGTATCCGGACGCCGGCACTTTTTCCATTTCCATTCTTCCCAGCGCTCCGATAAAAAGGATCTCCGCATCCGGGCGTTTTTCCCGTATGGCATTGGCGATGGCGATGGCCGGAAATATATGGCCGCCGGTACCTCCGCCACTGAAAATAAATTTAAGCGGGACTGACATCAGGGACAGAATCTTTCTCCGCGGGTAGTTCTGTTTCCAGCTCTCTGCTCACGCTGAGCAGAATTCCTACCGCAATACTGGTGAACCAAATCGAAGTTCCTCCCATGCTGATGAAAGGCAAAGGCTGTCCCGTTACCGGAAACAGATTGACTGCCACCGCCATGTTGATAAATGCCTGGAACACCAGGCTGAAAGCCAGTCCCACCGAGACCAGTACGCCAAATAACTTTTCACACTTGGTGGCTATTCTTATCGCCCGGAACAATATGATGATGTAAAAGAAGATAAGGACAATTCCGAGAAGTCCGCCCATTTGTTCCAGGATCATCGCGAAAATAAAATCTGAGGATGCCTGCGGAAGAAAAGAGCGTTGGTCCGAATTTCCAAGTCCTTTGCCCACAAAAAAATTTGAGCTTCCAATGGCGGTTTTGGCCATTTCCGACTGATAATTCTCCTTTGCATTTCCGGAAGTAAAATCTGTCAGGCGTTCTTTCCAGGTCTCACCTCTGGGTATTACGCCCGGTGCATAGATGATGAGCATAATCACCACACCGAGAAATACGATCCCGGCACCAGCCACCGTCAACAGGTGTTTGATCCGCGCTTTTCCGATGAAGAGTAAAAGCATGCAGGTAGCAAACAGCATAGCCGAAGTAGAAAAATTAGTGGGAAAGATGAGACCACAGATCAGGACAACCGGAAGAAACACAGGCAAGAAACCCTTTTTGAAATCTCCAAGCATATCCTGCTTTACCGTAAGTAAACGGGCGAGATACATCAGGAGCGAAAGCTTTGCCAGATCAGAAGGCTGGAATGTGAGTCCCAGTCCCGGTATTTCTATCCATCTTCCGGCACCTCCCGCTTCCACACCCCAGAAGGTGGCATAGATCAGCAAAGGAATAGATATATAAAATCCAATTTGCCCGATCCGTGAAAAATAGCTGAACCGTATCCGGTGGATGAGATAAATGATTCCGAGTCCCATGCAAAGAATTGCGGCGTGTTTGACCAGGTAGGGAATGGTATTTCCCCCTTTATATTTAAAGGCCAGCGTGCCGATAGATCCGTAAACCATCAACAATGAAACCACTGACAGCAGGACAATGGTCACCCATAGTACCTTATCTCCTTTTAATGCGCGCAGTATTCCCATCAGGGTAACAGTTTTCGGACCGCCTTTTTGAACAGGTCGCCCCGGTTTTTATAATTATCAAATGCATCGTAACTGGGACAGGATGGTGAAAAGAGTACCAGGTCTCCGCTGCGTCCCCACTTTGAAGAGATGAACACTGCTTCCTCAATTGAAATAGCATGCGCAAAAAACATACATTCTCTCCGGAACATTCTGTACATTCTGTCAGGATCACTGCTCAAACAGATCAGTCCTTTCACTTTTTCCTTCATTAAATCCCTCAGCAGGGAATAGTCCACTCCGCGGTCCTGCCCGCCGAGGATCAGCAGCACGTTCTTACTGCCTGTTTCCATGGAGCGGAGACTTTCCCAGGTAGTATTCACCCGGATGGAGCGTGAATCGTTAATAAAATCAATTCCACGGACACTTCCGGCAGGCTCCAGAGCATGGTCAAAGAGCGTGGAGGTATCCCGTTTATAAACCGATATTTTCTTCTTTGCAAACATAGGCAAGTGTTTCCTCTTTACAGGGCGCGTACAGCAGCTTTGAACTGCGTTCCGCGGTCTTCATAATTTTCGAACAGGTCAAAGCTGGCACAGCAGGGTGAGAGCAGTACGATATCCCCTTTCTTCGCGAGGGAGTAAGACCGCATCACCGCTTCTTTGGCTGAGGCGGTCTCAACAATCTGTTCTACCACACCTGAGAAGGCCTTTTTGATCTTTTTGTTATCTGTTCCAAGGCAAACAATGGCCTTCACCTTTTCCGTCACAAGGTCCATCAGCATAGAATAATCATTCCCCTTATCTACACCTCCTACTACCCATACTACCGGGCGCTGCATACTCTCCAGCGCATACCATGTAGAATTTACGTTCGTAGCCTTACTATCATTAATAAAATCGATGCCGTGAACACGTGCTACAAATTCCAGCCGGTGCTCTACATTCTGAAAATCCGAGAGTGACTCCCGGATAACGGGGTTACGAATCTCCACCAGCTTTGCCGCAATTCCGGCAGCCATGGAGTTGTACAGATTGTGTTTACCTTGCAATGCGAGCTCTTCAAGAAACATAGCGAACGTGTTTTGGTTTATATTGATATGGAGTTGATTCTCTTCGATAAAGGCTCCCGTCGGGAGTTTTTTTTTAATGCTAAAGGGATATAACGTGCCGTTGAAGGCACGCCCTTTCATGCCCCTCACTGTTTCATCATCATCAGTGCAGTAGATGAAAGAATCTTCCGGTCTTTGATTCTGCGTAATGCGAAACTTTGAATTCACATAGCCTTGCATTCCGTTGGCATACCGGTCTAAATGATCAGGCGTAATGTTTGTAAGAACGGCCACGTTGATTCTCGTCCTGAACATGCCATCGAGCTGGAAACTGCTTAGCTCAAGCACATAATGATCATGATTTTCCTCGGCGACCAGTTGTGCGAAACTCTTGCCCACATTTCCACCCAGACCTACATTCAGTCCTGCCTTTTTCAGAATATGATAAGTCAACATGGTGGTAGTGGTTTTACCGTTAGTTCCGGTAATACCGATAAGTTTTGCGCTGGTGTAGCGGGCGGCGAATTCGATCTCTGAGATCACCGGTACGCCTTTATGGGTCAGCGCTGCTATTATAGGTGCTGCATCAGGGATACCCGGGCTTTTGATCACTTCATCTGCACCAAGTATTCTTCCCTCGGTATGTTGTTTTTCTTCGTAGGGGATTCCCCGCTGTTCAAGCTCTTTCCGATAGCTTTCCCGGATCGCGCCCTTATCAGACACAAATACATCAAATCCTTTACGTTGCGCAAGGATTGCTGCACCTACACCACTTTCTGCGGCACCGAGTATAACCACTTTTCCGCTCACCTTAATTTGAGGGTTACAACCG